>JAYQWJ020000534.1:0-6450 GCA_035829175.2 Candidatus Albibeggiatoa psychrophila | reverse complement strand
TAATTGTTAATTGAATTAACCAAGGAGAAAACGATGTCGGAAATTATTGAAATTTATGCGCGTGAAATTTTAGATTCTCGTGGCAACCCAACAATTGAAGCTGAAGTCACAACCATAACAGGTGAAATGGGATCAGCCGCCGTGCCTTCTGGTGCATCTACGGGTTCGCGTGAAGCCTTAGAATTACGTGACGGTGATAAATCTCGTTATTTGGGTAAAGGTGTTAAAACTGCTGTTGATAATATCAATAATGAAATCAGCGATGAATTACTTGGTTTCGATGTATTGGATCAAGTGGGCGTTGACCAAGCGATGTTGGAATTAGATGGCACTGAAAACAAAGAACGCTTAGGTGCAAATGCGATGTTAGCGGTTTCTTTAGCAACAGCAAAAGCCGCAGCTGCTGAATTAGATATTCCATTATTCCGTTATTTAGGTGGCGCAGGTCAAATGCAGATGCCAGTCCCTATGATGAATATCATCAATGGTGGTGCTCATGCGGATAATAGCGTTGATTTACAAGAGTTTATGATTTTACCTGTTGGTGCGCCAAGTTTAACCGAAGCCGTGCGTTACGGTGCTGAAATTTTCCACGCATTAAAAGGTGTATTAAAAAGTAAAGGCTTAAATACAGCGGTTGGTGATGAAGGCGGTTTTGCACCTGATTTATCATCCAACGAAGAAGCCATTGAAGTTATTTTAGAAGCCATCGACAAAGCAGGCTATAAAGCAGGCACTGACATCATGTTAGGTTTAGACGTGGCAAGCTCTGAATTCTATAAAGATGGCAAATATGACTTGGCTTCTGAAAACAGAAAATTAACATCAGAAGAATTTGCGGATTACTTAACGGCATGGGTCGATAAATATCCAATTATCTCTATCGAAGACGGCATGGATGAAGGCGATTGGGATGGCTGGTCAGTATTGACTGAAAAATTAGGTTCGCGGGTGCAATTGGTTGGCGATGATTTATTTGTCACTAACACGAAGATTTTGCAACAAGGTATCGAAAAAGGGGTTGCAAACTCGATTTTGATTAAATTGAACCAAATTGGTACGTTAACAGAAACTTTGGCAGCGATTGAATTAGCAAAACGTAATAATTACACTTGCGTGATTTCTCATCGTTCTGGCGAAACTGAAGACCACACCATTGCTGATTTAGCGGTTGCCGTTTCAGCGGGTCAAATCAAAACAGGTTCGTTATCACGTTCTGACCGAGTGGCGAAATATAACCGTTTAATTCGTATCGAAGACATGCTTGGCGATACAGTTATTTACCCCGGTATGAGTGCGTTTTATAACTTAAAACAATAATTTGCTAATACTGTAAACCGTAGTGAGGAGTGCAAAACTTGTTTTGCCAGTGACGATTTTAAGATAAAGCAACACTACGTTTTATAGGATGAGCAACACGTTATTTATAAGTTAAATCGAAGGAGTGCAAGTTTGCATAGGCAAGATAAATCTTGCACTCCTTATAATATAGATAAGACTAACTTTCCGACAATTTTTTCTTCAATAATTCATTGACTTGCTCAGGGTTAGCTTTGCCTTTTGAGGCTTTCATCACTTGACCTACAAAGAAGCCAAATAATTTATCTTTACCCGCTTTATATTTCTCAACTTGTTGTGGATTATTATCAACCGCATCAGACACCAATTTTTCAATCATGCCTGTATCTGTTACTTGTTTCAGACCTTTCTTGTCGATGATTTCATCGGCTGTGCCTTCGCCATTCCAAATGTCTTCAAAGATTTGCTTGGCAATTTTGCCCGAAATGGTTTTATCGCTAATCCGCGTTAACATCCCCGCTAATTGCGTACTACTGACAGGAGATTGGGCAATGTCTAAGTTGTGCTTATTCAAGAAACCTGATAAATCACCCGTGATCCAATTCACGCATAATTTGGGTTCGCTGCCCGAGATTTTAACCACTTCTTCAAAATAATTTGCCAATTCACGATTTGCGGTCAACACGCTGGCATCATATAAAGAAATGTCATAATCTTTCATGAAACGGTGTTTTTTCGCATCAGGCAATTCTGGCAATGTTGCTTTCACTTGTTCCAAAAATTCAGGCTCAACTACCACAGGCAATAAATCAGGGTCTGGAAAATAACGATAATCGTTTGCTTCTTCCTTAGAACGCATCGAACGGGTTTCATTTTTCTCCGCATCGTACAAGCGCGTTTCCTGCTTCACTTCGCCGCCCGCTTCTAAAATATCAATTTGGCGTTCAACTTCATAATTAATTGCACGTTCGATAAAACGAAATGAATTTAAGTTTTTCAATTCAGCGCGAGTTCCCAATTTTTCCGCACCTTTGCGGCGGATGGAAACGTTTGCATCACAACGAAATGAACCTTCTTGCATATTGCCATCACAAATTTCTAAATAACGCACTAAAGAATGAATTTTTTTCATATACGCAACCGCTTCTTTGGCTGAACGCATATCAGGTTCTGAGACGATTTCAATCAAAGGTGTGCCTGCACGGTTCAAATCAATCCCGCTAAGCCCTTGAAAATCTTCGTGTAATGATTTACCCGCATCTTCTTCTAAATGTGCTCGCGTGATGCCAATGGTTTTTTCTTCGTCATCTAATTCGATTTGAATTTGACCTTTCCCAACAATAGGTAATTCAAACTGACTGATTTGATAGCCTTTGGGTAAGTCAGGATAAAAATAATTTTTACGCGCAAAAACCGAACGACTTGCCACATTTGCACCAATTGCCAAACCTAATTTAGCCGCCATGCGAACCACTTCTTTATTTAAAACAGGTAAAACACCGGGCAAACCTAAATCAACAGCACAAGCTTGAGTATTAGGAGGTGCGCCGTAAGCTGTGGATGCGCCTGAGAAAATTTTGCTTTTAGTTGCTAATTGGGCATGAATTTCTAAACCAATGACTGTTTCCCATGTCATATTAATGTAGTCCTCATTAAGTAAGCTCGGTTTTCGATTGCCGATTTTTGATTTTAGGACGGACAGTCCTGCAAAGGTTGATTGCTTGTAGTTTACTATTTTTTAAGGCTGTTTGTTGCAATTATCTACATTCAGCAGCGTGAATATTCTCATTCTAGCTTGTGCTGCAACACGGCAATTAAATGTGTAGGCTTAATTTTCCCTTGCTCAATTAACATCTGGTCAATCGCTTGTACTTGGTCGATAAACGCCACATCATCACTGTTATGCTCATCAAAATGGTGTCCAAATGCCCGCTCAATAAAGACATCAATCAAGTTGCCATACGCGAGACAGAGTTCAAAGCTAAATTTCTCGCTCAATAAAGGCACAATCCTATTTGCTTCAGCAGTTTCAAAACCAATATATGAATAATCATGATTAATAAACCAATTTTCTTGTTGTTGGGTCAAAAAATTAAATTTATATTTATCTGGCATTTGCGACCATAAGGCAGGAATATAGCTTAAAACCTCGGCTGCACGTTGATGCCCCATTTTACCAATCATGTCGACAAGCAGTAATTTTCCTTGTGAATGTAATGCATTATGTAAATTATCAATAACCTGCGTCATATTGCACGCTCGATGCAAAGCATAATTCGCCACAATCGCATGATAAGTTTGCGTGGGTTGCCAAGCGGTTAAATCAGCTACTTGAAATTGTAATTTATCAGCTAAATATTGGTTTTTTGTGAATTGATTAAGTTTTTCTACATTTTCAGCATTTCCATTTAAACCATGCAAGACAAAATTCTGTATTCCTTGTTGTTGTAATTGCTCAACTAACATTAATTCAAATTGACCATCATGACTGGCAATATTAACAAAATAACAAGTTTCGTTTTTAAAGGTTTGGCATTGCTTAACCAAGGTTTGAATAATAAGCTTATCTACATTTTCAAAGCCTAATTCACGCTGTTTTGGCGCAAGATAATAACATGACCAGTAATGAAAAATAATCGGTAAATCATTTGGATTCTGTGTGGTTTTATCAGAAATTTGAAAAAAGGTTTGATAATCGGATTCTAAATGATGCGCAGCTTTATCGGGTGGCGTTAATGGTGAACAATGTTGGGTTGCTAATACGTCGCGCCATTTTTGATAAAACTTTTTATGATTAATCACTTGGAACGCTTTGAAACCCTGAGTCACATCTGTGCCAGAAGTAATGCCTTCATGATGAATCACTTGCGAATCATGACAATACATCACTTTATAACCCTTGGAACGAGCAGTAAAACATAAATCAGTATCTTCATAATAAGCAGGCGCGTAACGATTATCGAAACCACCCCAATGTTGCCATAATATTGTCCGAATCATCAAACTTGCACCAGAGCAATAATCTACTTCACGATTTTGATTGAAATGTGGAAAGCTAGGGTCTTGCAAACGTCCGTAATTACAACCACTTGCATCATTAAAAATAATGCCACCCGCCTCTTGTAAACGCCCGTTGGGATAAATCAATTTTGACCCCACCAATCCTACATCCGCATCATTATCAAAAAGTGCCAACATTTTAGATAAATAGCCTGTTCTGACTTGTGTATCATTATTGAGCAATAAAATAAACTCGCCTGTTGCCATCGCAGCACCTTGTTGACATGCGCCGACAAAGCCCTTGTTTTCATTATTATTAATGACTTTAAACCCGCCGCCTTGTAGCTGATTTAAAAAGGCTTCCGTTTCATCGCTGGACGCATTATTCAGAATAATCACTTCTTTGCTGATTTCAGGATCAATCTTAACAACCGTCAATAAACAATTGTAAGTGTAGGCAACTTTGTTAAATACGGGAATCACAATGCTGACCCGTGGATTTTCCACAGCGGGCAAATGTAATGGCTCAAAATATGGCTTATTCAACAAACGTTTCCAGCCACGCGCTTGTTTAAATGGGTCAATGAATGTCGGCATTGCTTCGGTACACCAAATTGCAACCATATTGTGTTCATCGGCATTTTCGCAGAATAGCGTGATTAATAATGGTTTTTGCGGTGCGACCTGAATCGGTTTTTCTAGTAAAATATCTATGAATTCATTGTCTTGCAGGCTGGATAAATTAAATTTCTGCGGCGGATAATCAGCAAATTGGATGCTGAGATGGCAATGGTTAGCACGGCAATAAGTACCAAATCGAAATCGAATACCTGCAATTATTTTTTGCTCTGGCATTATCTCAAATTGTAATTGAGTATCAGCACTTAATGCGATGGGAATATCGCCGTAAAATGTTTGGGAAAACGCTTTTGAATCAGTGTCTAATAGCGCAGTTGCAGGCTGTTTGTCTTGTATTAACATTGTTTTTAGTTAGATTTATGAGCAATCCGCGAATGATAACCCAAAATGACAGAATTAACTTGTCAAACTTTCGCTTAATGTTTCAACTTGAATCGGATAAAATAAGGTGGTGAGCAAAATTGTTGGAAAACGTTGGCATAAACGCTGTAAGTGGTGCTGCTCTTGTTGATGTACAAAGAGAATTAAGCGGGTGTTGGGTGATTTCCCTACGATTAATGCCATTAAGGAATCTACATTGCTGATAAATGAGCCATATTTTGGTGCAAAATTAAATTCAGCGACAATGACGGCTGGAAAATCTTTTTTAAGCAAACCCAAGGCTTTACGCATTGTATTTGCTATTTCGACTTCAAAGCCTGCTTGTTGATAAGTTGGGCTAAAATCAGGATAGCCACCAACTTCAACGATAGAGAGTAATTGGGTCACAATGCGTCCTTAAAATTAATGTACTGAACTACGCCTAAAAATGAACTTTAGTAGGGCAATATTCTTGTGGATTTCAAACCCGTTCTATAACGCTGTTTTCAATCTCTAGCGGTCAATTTTGAGTTGACTTGCGCATCTAATTCAATCCAACGTGCGATAAGCCACAACAAATCTGACAAACGATTTAAATATATTAATACCAATGATTCGGTTAATAATTCCTGCTGTTTTAAATATACAACTTGTCTTTCTGCTCGACGGCATGTTGTTCTAGCCACGTCATAAGCCGCAGCACTCAGCTCATCACCAGAAACTGCCCAATCTGAAAATAGACCTTCACGTTGCTCTAAACGTTGCACGGTTTGATTAAGTCTGTCTACCATTTCAGGTGTTAATTTGTGTTTGATTTCCTTATTTGGCACAGTCGCAATAATGCTGCCTAAAGTGTATAACTCAATTTGAATTTCTTTCGTCAGTTGATTAAATTCATCGGATTGGCACAATGCCCGAGCATAACCTAAATGCGCACCCAATTCATCAATTGCCCCGCAAGCTTCGATACGCGCGTCGGATTTTGCAACCCGTAATCCAATCAATGAGGTAATCCCTTCGTCACCACGTTTTGTTGTAATACTGCTCATTATTCAACCTCTTATTCGATTAACACGGGTTGGACAATATCCCCTTCACGTACAAATCCTTGTCCAACTGTAATAAAGTGTAGCGTTTCAGGTAAATCTCGCA
>JAYQWJ020000533.1:0-2835 GCA_035829175.2 Candidatus Albibeggiatoa psychrophila | reverse complement strand
TTGAGGTGGTATAAGCAACAGCCGCTTCAGGATTATTGTCCAATGCTTCAACAGTTGTTTTTAAATAATCTGGTTCGATGCGGTCGTCTGCCCCCATGTGTATTGTATATTCTGCATCCGCTAAAGCATAACCTTTCCATAAAGAGCCTGAAACTCCTAAATTTTTTTCATTGATAATGAACTGAATTCTTTTATCTTTTGTTTGCCATTCCCTAACTAAATCATGACTATCATCAGTAGAGCCATTATCTAAAATAATCAAACGAAAATCTGAAAAAGTTTGTGAATGAATTTTCTGGATACACTCTCCTAAGAAATGTGCGTAATTATAGTTGGGTACAATAATATCTACTTTTCTTTTAGGTAACATAAATTTTTTCCAATTTAAGCAAAAAACTGCGTAATGGCGGTTATAATTCGTTCAATAAATTCAGGCTTCATATTAGAGTGTAAAGGTAAGGTGAGTACTTCTTTAACAACTTTGTCAGTCACTAACATATTGCCTTTTTTACAGTGAGCAAAATCGTTGTGCTGATGTACTGGCATAAAGTGAATGCCTACATCTATTTTTTGCGTGTGTAAATATTCTATTAATTGCTCTCGTTGTCCATTTAACACTCTTAAACTGTAAATAAAGGGTGATATATTAGTAAAATCTGTTTGAGGGAGTTTTAGTTGTGATATTTGGGAGAATGCTTGATTATACTGCTGACACACTTTCTGACGACTAATAATAAACTCTTCAACTCGTTTAATTTGTGAAACACCTACACTTGCCATAATATTCGTTAGATGATAACGATACCCCTCGTCGATAACGTCGTAATCCCAAGCACGCTTGTTTTGATACCGTTTATCAGTATCTTTATCAACACCTAAAAAACGCAAATTTTGTAAACGCTTTACTTCTTCTTGAGAGTTTACAATAACGCAGCCACCATCAATGGAAGTAATGATTTTTACAGGGTCAAAACTAAAACAAGTTATATCACCAAAGCTACCGATTTTTTGTTGATTTATGATTGTACCAAAAGCGTGCATGGCATCTTCAATAACACGTAAGTTATATTTTTGGGCTAGTGTATATACCGCTTTTTGATGACAGGGAATACCAGCAAAATGCAAGGGAATAATAGCTTTGGTTTTTTCATTAATTAAGTGTTCTGCTTTTGCGCAATCAATACCTAAATTATCTTCTTGAATGTCACACATCACAACATCTGCGCCCGTCATGCGAATCGCTTGATGGTCTGCAACATAATTGAAGGAAGGCGTAATAACTTCATCACCTTTCCCCACGCCTGCAATGAGCAATGCAAGGTGTAAAGCTGAAGTCCCCGTATTTGTTGCGACAACATAGCGATCTTCTAGCTGTAAAAATTCAGCAATTCTTTGTTCAAATTCGCGCGTAGTTGCGCCCATACCTAACCATCCGACATCAAGTGCATCAGTTAGGTGTTTTAGAGTATCTACATGAATATGTGGGGCAAAAACGGGGATTTGTTCCATCAGTCTTTTATACACTTTAAATAACCATCTGGGGCAACAGTAATTAGTAGCTTGGTTTCAATGGTTTTATCAATTTCAAAACGGTCGTTATTTTTCAAAAACTCCCATACAGCCGTTTTAGGGTTGTTTCCTTTTTCCCAAGGGCGATCTGGAAAGAAATCTTCTGGCATGTCTTCGACAATAGTATCAAAAACAACTAAATAACTATCCTTTGTTACTAAGGGGGCATAAGCTTGCAGTTCTTTTAAAACATGCTCATGAGTGTGGTTAGAATCTAAAGTAACCATGATACGTTGCTTATCTTTTGCAAAAGCATAAACTTGTTTGATTATTTTTTCATCAATTGAAGAACCTTCTAACATCGTAATGTGTTTATACATAGGATGTTTTTCTATTTCTATTCGGTTATGTGAGCGAATATCAATATCTATTCCTAAGACTTGTCCGCCATTACCAAGTAATTCTAGCATTGAAGCGTAGAAAATAAGTGAACCACCATGTGCAATCCCTGTTTCAATAATTAAATCAGGTTGTATCTCCCAAATTAATTCTTGCATAGCCATGATGTCTTGGGGATATTGGATGATTGGGCGACCAAGCCATTTGAAATTATAGGAGTATTTATAAGGGGCAGTTTGACAAATCCATCTATAACTTGAAAGCATTACTTCTTTATCTATCATTACCTTTTGAAGATTCTTTTTTTTATCTTCTTCAAAAGTAAGATTTTTTTTCATGGGTTTTGCTCCATATCCAATAAAAAAAGCTATTAAAAGCTTTTATATCCAAAATATCCGAATCATCTCGAGTTGTTTTATCTATAAAATATAAAAATTAGCAGGTTTAAAATACAATTAAATTGTTATATTATTAGAAATTTAAAAAGTTAAAATTAGGAACTCATTGTTTAAGTTATATAAAAAACAAACCATAATTCTACTTAATAATATTTTAAATATTATGGTTTTCAATTTTTTATGTTTGATTGAGTGCTAAATTATTGATTTATATATAAATGTCGAACAACTCTATTTATTATAAAATATTGCCAGAATCATATTTTTTTGCAATAGTTTTAATATATTTACCAGGATTTCCGAAAATAAAACTATAAGCAGGTATATTTTTTGTCACAACTGAACCTGCTCCTATAAATGACCATTTTCCAATTTTTATTCTTGGAACAACTGTTACTCCTGCACCAATAAAAACACCATCTTCTATATGAACTAATCCTGAAACATTACAGCCATGCGCAATAAATACAGAATTACCTATTTGTGACTCATGTCCAATGATAGAACCAGTATGTATACTTGAATTATT
>JAYQWJ020000532.1:0-4464 GCA_035829175.2 Candidatus Albibeggiatoa psychrophila | reverse complement strand
AATCACCAGCAGAAATTGCTTCAACACCCGTTTCTAAACCTACAACTGTAACAGGAACTCTACTACTTTCTGTTGAATTGTTCCCAAGCTGCCCATAGCCATGGTATCCCCAACATTTAGCTGCTCCAGTATCGAGTGCACATGTATGATAGACACCAGTAGATATAGGAGTAACTGTACCCTTAATTGAATTATCATTACTTAAAACCTTCACATTAACTGTACTTGGTTCAGACGTAATACCTAATTCATTGATAACAACAAATGCAAAACTGTCTATAAAAGTATCTGTTCCTAGATAAACTGTCTCTGATAAATCGTAAAGCATATCTGTACCTGAAACAGTAACCGTTGCATTACTTGGCTGTTGCGTAATCTGAATAGTGAAATTATCTAACGCATTACCACTGCTATCGACAGCATTCACGCTAAATGTCTTAGGAAATTGTGAGACACCCCCTTGAAATGCAGAAATAGGCACAATGACAGGAGTTTCGGTACTTACTTCACCTTTTTTCAACGTCCGCGCTTCCACAATATTAGACAAACCAGACCAGGTATTTTCTGCAAATGCCTCAATCGTGAAATCATAAGGCGTATCAGCTTTTAAACCCGTCACTGTATAGTCAATAACAGGATTAAGCCGATCAAGCATTCCGTAATAATTTAAAGCAATCTCTTCATCTTCTTCTGTCGTCAAGTCATCAATGTAAATCGTATAACCTTGACCTATCAACAAGCCGAGTGCATCGGGATAACCCCATTTTAAACGGACACTATCATCACTAACCGCAATTGCAGAATTTAAAATCGGTGCACCAGCTAAAGGGTCAACGGGTAATTCAATCTCAATTGGAATATCAGTATCACCTTTAAGACCACTCTCCATAGCCTTGCCTTCATCAGAACTGTCAAGTGTATTTACCACTGCATTATCATTCTTAAATTGCAATGTATTCCAATAAATTGGGCTGACTAACGCAATAAGATTATCACTTGCACCATCCGTAACAAAACTTAATAATTTTGCTCCAAGATTATCTGGGGTAACAGGCTGAAAATTGCCAGTATTAACTGTGACTTGGAATGTATAACTTTCATTAGGCTTTAAACCAAACGCTTTAATTTCATCAGTAATAGAACCATCAGGTCTGATAAATTTTACATCGCCATCTTCACGCTCTAATGCAACTGACCAATCTAAATCACGACCACCAATATTTGTTACCGTGTAGTCATACGCCAATACCAAACTTTTGTCAGTGGTAAAATCTAAAGTTTCCTGAATAGGCTTACCTGTAACGGCTAACTTCGGTGGTGATAACCAAACGCATTTATCACTATTACCAATTAACTTTTCAGCATCAAAAATTTTAATCTCTTTTTTATAAAGAACTCTATCTAGCTCAAACTTAAAAAAGTCAAGTAGTGCAATATAATCTTCAGTTTTAGCCTTTAAACCAAAATTCAAAGAAGCATCTAACTTACTCTCTAATTTAAGTGGACAGTCCTTATCTGAGTTTAAATTTTCATCTACATTGTCTTTCATAGATAAATTAAACTTCATACCAGCAGAAAAGTAGACTGAAAAATTCAATGTGCCATACAGGCTGACACTAGGATTAATATCAAAACCGGGTGTCGCATTCAAAGTAACATGCGGTAATTGAGGATTAAACTTTATATTTTGGTTGAATGATGAAATTGGCTCAATCAATTTGTTGTCACCTCCTTCATACACAAAACCTGCTTTAGCATATTGAGCAAACTCGAATTCCAAAGATGCTTTGACACCAAGACTAACACCAGCTAATTTTCCTACAACATCTAACTTGGGTATAAGAACGATAGGGACAGGACCGATAAAAAGTACGATGGGCTTGAGTTGAAGTTCAAGCAATTTTATTTCGGCATCTTGTTTACCTAAGAGAGCAGAAAAATCACCTTCAAACGTCAATTTTTCAGTTGATTCCATGCCTGCAATTAACTTCATACTTTGTAACTGATTCCAAGAAATATTTAAACCAGTATCTAATGATATTTTAGTATTGATTTCACCAGATACGCGTATTTGGTCATCTGTTGTTTCAGGTCTTTTATCCTTATCAAAAAGTATAAAATTTTGCTTTATTGAAAATTCTTGCTCAGACTTGCCACGAGTTGCACGTACTAAACGACCTGTTTCTGGTTGCCCAAAAATTAAAACTAACTCATCAGGCTTTTTACTACGCTTCAATGATAATCCCGGTGTACTGGTCATGACCACTTCATCAGAACCTAATGGCAACTGCTGCAAATACGCTAAAGCAGCGTCATCTTCTGTCTTATTACGAACTGAACGCTTTGCTCTCTCTGTTGTCAAAGAAGCAAGGTCATCCACTTCCACATCATCATTAATCGCTACCGTACCATGTGTAATCACATCCTCTAGCGATGCACCAATAGTTGTAAACTGAAACTCTGTTGCACTGAAAACTTGTACCGCCGTCACCTGACGCAAGAATCCGCTATCACGCGCACTCACAATATAATCATTAACCTGAATATTGGCTAAAACTTGCTGTAACTCTGTATCGCTTGCACTAGCAACTAAATCATATACATCATCGCTAACCGTGTACGTTGCATTCGTCACATCAAATACATTTGATACCACTTCGGGGTTAGTTCTACCAAATGTCACACCGATTATTTGCTCATCACCTCGAAACTGTGCTGCACAACGGGTTTTATCACTCGATACCAAATCACAACCCGTCCAATACAAAATTTCATATTCCGTATCAGGTGTTGCTGTTAACTCCAAACCTGTATCCGCATCTAAATAAGCCCGATAAAGACTAGAAGCATTGTCCACTTTGGTGTCAACAACCATAGAATTATCAGAACTGCGTACCTCACCACGTCCAAACACACTCAAAGTAAAATTAGGACGAATACTGCTGCCAATAAAAGTAAGCTGCAAATATTCAGTATCTAAATAACCATCCAAAATATCATTTGCTAACGTATCGCGCCAATCAGCAAAACCTTCAGCATCTTGACCGATTTCAGACCAAAAACGCGCATCATCAAAAATCTGCTGCCAATTTTCAATTTCATTCAATGCGGGGTCTCTATCAATTTGCAAAGTAGCATGAATCAAATCCTGTGCTTGACTGATACGCTCATTCCAACTGTCACCCGTTTGTTGCTCAGCCACGCGCATTACCAAACTGCCATAAGCTGTTGCATGACATTCATCCATTTCACTGGGAATACACAACACCATCAGCTCGCTGTTAAAAGGACGTGTCGTATCGTTTGCTAAAAAACCACCTTTAACTTTTAGATATACAGCCTCTTGCGATGGTACATCAAGGGAAAAATGCCCATTTTCATCAGTTGCTTGCTCATATTCAGCAATGGCTTCACCATCAGCATTATGAAAACTCAATGTGGCTTGTGTAATACCACTTGCTTGCTGATTACCTACGCGAGTCTGTCTATTATCAGAAGTAAATCCACCAATCACTGTACCTGAAATGGTTTGATAACTAGGTAATTTTTCTAAAGATTGAACATTGACTAAGAGAGAACCGTCCTTAGCTGCGCCATGATAATTGAGTGTAAGAGACCAATAGGATATGCCCATATCAGATTGATAACCAACGCGTGGTAAATATAGAGGTTGACCTGCCTGAATAATATCTTGAGCAGAAATCACTTGTTTATCGTGAGAACCAAAGCCTTGTAGTTTTAAAATATACAAGCCAGCATCATTTGAAATATATTCAAAATTAGCCCACTTACCATCCAAATTTGATAAGCTTAACTTACCATCTGAGGTTAGTTGAGCACCTGCTAGTAAAGTGCTAGATAATAAAGAGAATAATATGAAAAGGGGTATTTTTAGTATTTTAATGTACATTGAGTTGTGTCTCTAAGAAAGGTATTAAAACGCTCAAAACATACCACAGAATGTAAAATATTAAAACATTCTTAAAAATTGATATTTACAATTAAATTGTTTAAGATTTCAATTTTTTACTTTTAACTCTTTTAAAATTTATTTATATAGTAAAAACAAATCATTACTCAACAAATTTAAGGTTTAAAATATTTAAATCTATTTGTTATATTTTAAAATAATGATAAAAAATCAAACTAAAAATAATTTGTAATACTAATGTTATGTCCTGAATAGACAGATATCCAAAAAAGTGAAAATTATCCCGCCAATCCAAACGGTTCATTGATGGGTATCGCGGGGATGTCTAATTTAGATGGACGTTTCATGATTATGATGCCTCATCCTGAACGTATCTTTTTGACTTCACAACTTTCTTATCTCCCTGAAACATGGACAGAAAGCCCATGGATGCAAATGTTCTGGAATGCTCGGCGTTGGGTCGTTTTTGCTAAATTTAAGAGGTATGGACTGCGGCTTGTGCCTCTTTAAAAAATTGGATAAATAGGTATGAA
>JAYQWJ020000531.1:0-6065 GCA_035829175.2 Candidatus Albibeggiatoa psychrophila | reverse complement strand
TAATTGTTAATTGTTAATTGTTAATTGTTCAAGCTTCTCACGCATTGCGGTCTCGCCATAAGAACGCTCAATATAATCATAACCTTCTTTTGCCAGTTGTTCCCACAAGGTTTTATCTTGATACAGACGACAAATGTGTTGGGCAAACTGTTCGGCATCATCGGCTAATAATGCAGTTTCTTCATCTTGTAAGCCCATGCCTTCAGCACTGATACGGGTGCATACCACAGGCAATCCTAGCGATAAAGCCTGACCAATCTTACCTTTCATCCCCGCGCCATAACGTAAATAAGACACAAATAAACGGCGTTTTTCAAATTCAGGCGCAACCTCATCCACCCAACCGACAATTTTAACCTGTTCGTTAGCCAAGGCTTTCATTTCATGTTTCATATTGCTGCCAACCACATAAAACTTCACATCAGGCAATTGCTCATGCACCTTAGGCAATACCTTTTCAACAAAATAATATACCGCATCTTCATTCGGCTGATGATTATAATTACCAATAAAAACTAAGCCTTCACGCTCATCAAAGCTGGTTTTTGCCAAAGGTTGTTGCGTATGCACATTGGGCAACACTGCATAATTTAAACTAGGCAATTCCTGCTGCAAATGCTTACCATCGGCATCCGTCACCACTAAAACACGGTCGGCTAACAGACAATTGGCTAATTCTTTTTGCTTGGTTTTCACCGCTTGTAGCGCAAGTTCTGGACAATTTTCAATCTCAGCCCGACGTTCTTCACGTACATAATGAATATCAACCGTGTCATATAAAATTTGCGTGGTTGGCGATACGGTACGAATGTGCGGCATATAACGTTGTCCCACATCAACACGGCACACCATGGCATAATCAAAATGACGGAATGACAAAACATCTTGAATGTTATAACCACCATAGGCAACTTCAACGCCCAAAGCTTCCAAAGCATGACGATATTTAAAATTGCCATCCATATTGTCAGGATAAAAGGTGATTCTAAAGCCCATGTCAGTCCAAATTTTCAACATAGTGTACATGCGCAACGAACCCGAATCCTCATCATAAGTCGGTAAAGTGGCATCAATCACTAACACGGTTGGTTTTGATTCAGGGTTTAACATTACATTGATATGCGAATTTAGTGACAATGTACGAGGCAAATCATCGCGCCAACGATTATAAAAATACGTGCAATCTTGTTCGTATAAATGCTGTTCTGGACTGGCTTGTGGCGTATGATGAATTAAACGCACCGCAGATTCATAAATAGTATTAAGCCCTTGCGCCTTCAATTGCCAAATCAAATCAGAAAGCTGATAAGCTGATAAATAATAAGCAGGCAATACACCCAATTCCACTTTAGTCAACGCATCTTGTTTGAAAATCAATAACTCTGAAGTCGTGCCATCTGCCACCCGACGATAACCATGATAAAAATGATTGGTTGGCGCGTTCATAGGCGATGGATACAATACGCCATCTCGCAACGCCGTCGCATACCCAGCACGAATATTCTCGCCATAAATTTCCATTGGCACAATCGCACCCACATTTGCTTCTTGCTCAATGACTTCTAACATTTGTGAAATCGCATCAACTTGCGGCTGGGCTTCAAAATCACATAACCACACATAATCAGATTGAGTATATTGCTGTCCATAAATCAGCATCGTATGTAAATCGGTTTGCGGAATATAAGCCAACGGCACATTCTCATAATGCTGTTTTACATCCCAATGCAAATCACCGCATAACACAATATGTCCATCCGTATCCGCTTGTTGCAACATTTCGCTTAAACGTAATAAATAGCTTTGAATTTTCACCAATGGCGTATCCCACTGAATGCCTTTGACAATAAATAAATGAGCTGGCTGTGTCGGATTTAAATTTTCTAACGGTAGGCTGAGCACGCTTTGTTGCACCCAAGCTGGCAAAGTTTGTGGCGAACGTTGCGCAATATGATCGGGAATCTGCTGCGCTAAAGTAGTTGCAGACGGTTTGTGTAAACACCATATCGCAATGCCTGCTTCTGGACCTGCGTTTGGTGAGTCAATTTCAATTTGATAAGTTTTGCCCGCAGAATCTGTAATCGGTTCAAAACGCATTGGATAAAAGCTATTGTCCAACACATCCATGGCACTAAATGTAGAAACTCGCAACACCGCTTTGGTTTCTAAATCTCGAATAATTAAACGTAAATGACAAGCATTGGCGCGTAAACGTGTACCACACATCACATCAATACGATAAAAATCATCTAATGTGGAATGAGTGCTAAAAATCAACGCATCATCTGCCGTATCCAATAAAAATGGCGTATCGCCTAAATGCGGCACAGTTTCCATCACTTCGGACTGTTCATCATTACCCGAAACGGTGGTGAAAATCGGATATATTTTTGAAATCGGACGCGATGGCGGCAATGTTTGTTCAGGCAATTCTGGAGCGATATGCGCCAAACCCAGTTGCTCGATAAAATGCTGTGGTTTATCAAATTGGGCATGAGTTTGCGCCAAGGTTTGTTCTAATTTTTCTTCGATTTGATTTAACGAACTGATATAACGACGAACTTGCCACCAGCGCGACCGTCCCATTAGTTCAGCCAAATTTTGTAATTGATGTTTTAAACCCTGAAAACTGTCTAATGCCGCATGTTGTTGATGACGCACATGATTTTCCAAGTCAATTGCTTGACTAATTTTATCTCGTGCCCAATCCATCAATCGATTAAAATCATCCATGATGCCGCCTCTATCATTGGCGAGATGATAAGAAGTCGGTAAATAAGTCACGGTTTTATCCATACCAATCCGCATTTGCTTACTTAATTCTGCCAGTGCTTGTTCATCATTGGTTGCACGTTGTTGTGATTGTATTGCAAGGGTTTTTAATTCATCATAAGCTTGCTGTTGTCCGTGTTGATAAGTTTGAAAATCAGCTTCTAATTCAGCGTAATAACGTTCTAATTTATCGTGTTGCTTTTGCAATTTTCGTTTGGTTTCAACTAATTCCGCATATTGCTTTTCATAGCTTTCAGCTTGTTGCTGTTGCTGTTTACGTGATTCAGCATAGCGAACTTCATACTGCTCAATTTGTTTTTCTTGTTGTTTCTGCAATTGGCTATAACGTTGCTCTGCTTGTTCAACTTGTTTTTCTTGTTGTTTCTGCAATTCAGAATAACGTTGTTCTCCATCCCGTGCTTGTTGGGTAGCAGTCTCTTGAGCTTGGTTTAATGCACGTTGCAAATCATCATATTGAGTTTGTTTTTCAGAGAGCTGGTTTTGTACATTTTGCAAGTTAGCTTTATGATGGTTTTTTTCATTATCAGCATCATGGCGCAATTGTTCGTATTGTTGTTGCTTGCGTAATAAATTTTGTTGCAACTCACGAATTTCCGTATTTCGTTCTTGATTAATCCCGCGACGTTCTTGACTCACCATCCAATAACGGGCTAATAAAGCTAATTCTTTTTGTTCAGAAAGCTGTAATACATGTTTTTTCAAAAAGTGGCGATAAGCGCGTTCCCAATGGCTTGAGCTGCTAGCGCGGGTAATTTGCTCATTGCCCCATACCGCATATTCGGCAGTGATTTTATTCACATGATAAAAACGTTCAAGTTGCGATAAACGTAACAACATATCCCAATCTTCAAACACTTCAAAATTCTCATCAAAACCTTGTATTGAGTCCCACAAACTGTGTTTAATCAGTAAATTAATCAGTGGAATATAGTTTTCATATTGTAAGCGTTGCGCATCAAATGAATCATTGTATTGACCAATTGGCTCTTCTTGTAAAATCACTTTGTCGCCTAACATGTCGCGCTGTAATAAACGACAACCTGAGTAAGCTACTTTGGCATCAAAATGGACAATGGCTTTTTCTAAACGCTGCAAATGGTCTGGTAAATAACGGTCATCGTCGTCTAAAAAACCAATAAAATCACATTTGCAAGCATCAACCCCTAAATTGCCTGAACGTGCCCGACCTTGATTTACTTCATTATCAATCAGACGAATTTTGAGCGTGGGAAATTCACTAATAGAAGCCGCAACACTTTCGCCGCCATCATTGATGATAATCACTTCATCAGGAATACGTTTTTGTTCAGCAAGGCTGTTGAGGCTACGCTTGAGCAAATGGGGACGGTCTTTAGTACGAATGATAATGCCAATAGTTGGGGCTGGAATAGCCTGACGATGGCGATAGATTTTGGCAGGTTGGGTATTCATAGCACGTCCTTTTAATTTATTTCTTTGTAGTATTAGAACGCATTATAAAAATTTGTGTGGAAATTTGCGATTGTTATTCAGTTGAATTGAAAAATAAGCAGGTTTGCGAACTGAAAAGCCGTTAAAAATATCCATCATTTTTTCTCCACGGTTGCTTGGATACCTATCTGAGAAATTACCTTCCAACTGTTCCCAATCTGTTAGATTTTCACCTCATCTAGTTTCCTCAGAGCTTCATGTTCTAGTAATCTTCGTGGGACTGATTCTGTTTGACCTATTATTTTCCAACGCCTTCCGTTACTCTATACGTTCTTGGGGTTTCTGATCTTGCTATTTCGCCCCATTTTTACCTACCGTGCAAAACTCTCTATCTATTTAAAAAACGATTTTATGCAAAAACAATTACGTGAATTTGGTTTGATTATGGCTGGCATGATTGCTGGCTTATTTGGGCTGTTGTTACCTTTCTTATTTGCTAAACCTTTCCCTGTCATGCCTTGGATGATTGCGGCTGCTTTTACGGGTTTCGCATTGATTTTTCCGTTGGCGTTGCAACCCGTATTTAGCGTATGGACGCGGATTGGGGATGTGCTGGCTTGGATAAATACACGCTTGATTTTAGGTGTTTTATTTTATTTTATGATAACGCCTATGGCTTTGATGATGTCTTTATTTGGTTATCAGCCTTTAAAATTGCAAGCTAAGCAGCCTGAATTAACAACATATCGCACCGTATCAAAACCCCGTCCAATTAAACATGTAGAGCGACCTTTCTAATGTTAGAGTTATTCAAAGATTTATGGGATTTCATGAAAGAACGTAAAAAATTCTGGCTCGTTCCCATCATTATTGTCATGTTATTGCTTGGTGGTATCATTGTATTTAGCCAAGGTTCAGCCGTAGCCCCTTTTATTTACACTTTATTTTAAGCCTTGCTCAGGAGTCTAAATTTGGAAGTTATTATCAGTTTATTGGTTTTAGGTGTTGTAGCAGGTGTTTTAGCAGGTTTACTCGGAGTTGGTGGCGGCTTAGTCATCGTCCCGGTGGTTGTGTGGATTTTTGGTCAACGCCCTGATTTTCCTGCTGATTATTTACTGCATATTGCGATTGGAACATCACTTGCGACGATTATTGTGACTTCAATGTCTTCAATTATTGCTCATCATCGACGTGGAGCTGTGCGCTGGGATATTGTATCTCGTATTGTACCAAGCTTAATCATTGGTGCATTGCTGGGTGCTGTGATTGCTGATGCGTTGCCACATCAAGAATTGAAAATGTTTTTTGCAGGTTTTGTTTTATTGGCGGCTCTTAAAATGTTGTTTAATATTGACCCTCCTTCAAGCCATCAACTACCTAAAGTATTTGGTTTAAATTTGGCAGGGACAGTGATTGGCAGTATTTCAGGCATTGTGGGTATTGGCGGTGGTACGTTGACTGTGCCATTTTTAACTTGGTGTAATATACCGATGCGTAATGCTGTTGCGACTTCAAGCACTTGTGGCTTGCCAATTGCGTTGGCGGGTGCAGCGGGATTTGTTATTACAGGTTGGGGTTTGGAAGGTTTGCCTGCATGGTCATTGGGTTATGTGTATTTGCCTGCGTTTATTGCGATTGTGCCAACCAGTATGTTATTTGCTCCTGTTGGTGCGAAATTAGCGCATACAATCCCTATTAAACGTTTAAAACAAGTATTCGCCATTTTATTATGTATCGTGGGCACTAAAATGTTGTTAGATTAGTTGTTTAACTGTTTAATTTCTAAAGAGTTTTATAATATAAATTGCTAATTACTTTAAATTCAATTGACTAGCATGTTATAGACAAAGTATATGTAATAA
>JAYQWJ020000530.1:0-7148 GCA_035829175.2 Candidatus Albibeggiatoa psychrophila | reverse complement strand
TTTGACTTTCCAAATCACGCGGCTCTAAACTAAAAATGCTACAATGACTGAAAACAAGAGTGTTAAGTGTAGAAAGCTTATGAATAAAAAACAATTTTTCATTTTACTATTGGGCTGCTTAACCAATAGTGTGTGGGCTGATGGTATTACAACTCGTGTCAGTGTGGCGAATGTTGGTTTACAAGCCAATGCAGATAGTTTCGCCAGCCGTCAGGCGATTTCTCAAAACGGGCGTTATATTGCTTTTCAATCTTTAGCCGATGATATTGATTTAAGCGACCATAATAATGTGTTTGACGTATTTGTGCATGACCAATGGCAAAAACAGACTCAACGTATCAGCGTTGGCAGTTTAGGCGGCGGCAATGCAAATTCAATTCAAGCGGTGATTTCAGATAATGGGCGTATGGTTGGATTCACTTCGTATGCGTCAAACTTGTCAGAAAATGATACCAATGGCGTTGCTGATGTATTTTTATATGACCGCTTTACAGGTTTTTTAATCAATGTTACGCAAATTGGTGATGGCGCAAGCTCAAACCCGATGTTATCCGCAGATGGACAACGGTTAGTATTTGAATCGAGTGCCAGCAATTTAGTCGCAGCCGATGTGAATGCAGTGTCTGATATTTTTCTTTACGATGTCGCCACCGCACAAATTTCGCGCATCAGCACCGATAGCGCAGGTGTAGAAGCCAACAATGCCTCATATAAACCAAGCATTTCTAACGATGGATCGCGCATTGTATTCCAGTCATTGGCAACTAATTTGGTGTTAAATGATAGCAATGAAAAAGCAGATATTGTGTTTGTTGATTTGAATTCTGCTGAGCGAAAAGTGTTGAGTGTGGCTAACGATGGTACGCTTGCTAATAACAATTCTTACGCGCCGATGATTTCAGGTTCGGGTTTACACGTTGCGTTTGATACCGATGCCAGTAATTTATTCGCGGATGATAATAATGGTTTTTCGGATATTGTTTTTTATGATTTAACCAGTAATCAACTTGCCCGAATGAGTTTTGGGTTTGACGGTGAGCCAAATTACAACGCGGTTTTACCTTCGATTTCAGATTCGGGTTTGTATATTAATTATGAATCGGCTGCGAGTAATTTAGTTGAAAATGATGATAATACGATAGCGGATGTGTTTCGGGTTAATCGTTCCAATGGTGAGCGCACAAAATTGAGTATTGCCTCAAATGCAGAAGCGGCTAATTTCTCAACGTTTGAATTAGGCACAAGCATCGCCAGCGAGCAATGTTTTAGTTCTTTTTCCAGTCCTGCAACCAATTTAGTCAATAAAGATAACAATAAAAGTTTTGACGTATTTTTACATACTGAAGTTTTAGATGCTGCGACATTTCAGACGGTTGAAGAAGAGGGTGTTGTGGTCGGTTTGTTAAATATCCCAACTGTAGCATTGCCAACAGGTCAATTATATTCGGTGCAATTGCGTTGGGCGGGTGATGTTGAAGATTTATCTTTTGCGTTGAATGGCGGTGAAGAACTCGCTGTGGGCAGTGCGAATGATGCGTGTAGTTTTGTGGCACAAGATGCAAGTTTGGTTTATGTTCCTGTGGTCAACGCCTTAACTGCAACGGGTGAAGTGGTTGCGCGTTATGAAGTGACATTGCAAATTCAATTAACCGAAGAACAAACATTTACTTTTGCACTTGCTAACGCAACTCTGCATCCATTGTAACAATATCTTCATATTTAGGACTGCAAATCCTCAAAGTTTACGCAGTCCTAACCTCTTAAAACCTTAGACCAAAACGATTAATCATTTCCAGTTGAATTATTAAAATTCTCTAAAAACTTGATAAATTGTGTTTCATCTAAAACCTCAATATCCAACTGTTGGGCTTTATCTAATTTACTACCTGCTTTCTCACCCGCCACCACTAAATGCGTTTTCTTCGACACACTGCCACTGACTTTCGCCCCCAAATCTTGCAAATATTGTTTAGCATCATCACGGGTCATCGTTTGTAGCGTGCCTGTTAATACAATGGTTTTTCCTTTTAATGGCAGCGTTTCAATCTCTGCAATTTGCACCTCATGTTCTGCCCAATATAAGCCATGATTTTTAAATTGTTCAATCACTTCAATGTTATGTGGCTCACGGAAAAAACTATAAATATTATTAGCAACCACAGTTCCAACACCATCAATCGCCTCTAATTGTGCTGTACTGGCTTGCATCAACTTATCTAATTGCCCAAAATATGTTGCTAACAATCTGGCGGTGGTTTCGCCAACTTCACGAATCCCTAGCGCATATAAAAACCGTGCTAAAGTCGTTTGTTTACTTTTCTGTAACGCATTGATTAAATTAGCAGCCGATTTGTCGCCCATTCGTTCCAAACCCGCCCATTGAACACGCGACACACTATAAATATCAGCTAAGTTTGTGACTAAGGATTTTTCTATAATTTGCTCAATTATCTTTGAACCCAAACCCTCAATATCCATCGCACGTCTTGACACAAAATGTTCTAACGCTTGTTTACGTTGAGCAGAGCAAAATAATCCACCACTGCAACGAATCACCGCCTCACCCTCAATTCGCAAGGTTTTAGAATCACAAACGGGACAGGTTTCAGGCATTTCAAATAATTGAGTATCGGCTGGACGTTGTTCTAATTGCACCCGCACCACTTCGGGAATCACATCACCTGCACGATGCACAATCACCGTATCTCCAACCCGTATATCTTTACGCCGCACTTCATCTAAATTATGTAAAGTGGCATTTGTCACCACGACACCGCCCACATTTACAGCCGCAAGTCGTGCAACAGGGGTTAACGCACCTGTACGACCCACTTGTATTTCAATTGCTAAAACTTGGGTTAAAGCTTCTTGAGCGGGTAATTTATGTGCAACTGCCCAACGGGGTGCGCGTGATACAAAACCCAATGTTTCTTGCGCTTTGAAATCATTCACTTTATAAACCACGCCATCAATATCAAAATCTAGTGAATCGCGTTGTTGTAAAATTTTTTCATAATAATCCAAACAGCCTTTCACTTCATTAACTACTTGAATTAAAGATGAAACAGGCAAACCCCATGCTTTTAATTGTTGCAACATAGCATAATGTTTTGGCGGTAAATTAGCAGATTCTACAATTCCAACCGCATAAGCATAAAAATTGAGTGGACGGGTTGCGGTAATCCTTGAATCTAATTGGCGTAAACTCCCAGCCGCCGCATTGCGTGGATTAGCAAAAATTCTGTCATTATTAGCCCGTTGTTTAGCATTTAACGCATGAAAGCCCTTTTTTGTCATAAAGATTTCGCCACGCACTTCTAAGATTGGTGGATAATCTGAACCTTGCAAACGTAATGGAATCGCTTTAATTGTGCGGACATTTTGGGTTACATTTTCGCCTTGAGAGCCATCGCCACGGGTCGCCGCTTGCACTAAAATACCTTGTTCATAACGTAAGCTAATTGCTAAGCCGTCTAATTTGGGTTCGGCGACATATTCAGATTGTGCTCGTTTTAATCGTTCGCAAACCCTTTGGTTAAAATCGCCAACATCATCAGCGTTAAACGCATTTCCTAGCGACAGCATCGGCAATTCATGTTGTACGGGGTCAAAGGCTAAAGCAGGTGTTGCACCGACTCGTTGCGTGGGCGAATCTGGTGTGATTAATTCAGGATATTGGGTTTCTAAATCTTGCAAAGTATGCAGTAATTTATCATATTCACTATCTGGAATTTGAGGCTCATCTAAAACGTAATAATAGTGATTATGTTGATTGAGCGTTTGACGTAATTCATTGACTTGGTTTTGAATTTGTTGAGGAATCATTGGAATCATTATCAGGTTAAAAGCAGTGATAGTGAATGATGACATATCAAGAGTGGTTTTCACAAGCTTTTAAAGTTGGCATTGACTATGGTTATTTTTGTATAAACTTTATAAAGTGTTTTGCACCTCACATTGCTCGCATTTAAACTTTTTTAAGCTCACAGGAGTTTGTTAATTTTCACGAACAACACAGGCAAAATAAATTTTGCACTCCTTTTAAATTGTTCGGTGGTTATACCCAGCACATAACGACCAAGTGATTTACGGATATTATTCAAAATCTCATCGCGTGAAGTGTCCATAGCAAGCTCTTGGTTATGATGACTCTACCGTATCAGTATCTATTAATTTTTTCGGAAAGTCACACCAAAAATGGCTTCCTTCATCAACCACGCTTTCAATTCGTAATTTGGCAGCATGACGATGCAACACATGTTTTACAATCGCAAGTCCCAAGCCTGTGCCACCTTGGCTACGAGAACGCCCAATATCAACCCGATAAAATCGCTCGGTTAAACGTGGCAAGTGTTCTGGAGCAATGCCTTCACCTGTATCATGTACGACGAAATGCAAATAATCATCACCCTCAAACCATTGAATCGAAATACGTCCACCTTCTGGCGTGTAATTGATCGCATTAAAAACTAAATTAGAAAACACACTACGCAATTCTTCTGAGTGTCCATAAATAAAAGCAGGCGATTCAATGTCTAAATCAATTTGATGACGATTAGCACTTAATGCCCGCGCTTCTTCACAAATACCCCTTAATAAATCAGCAATATCGATCGGTTCTTCTAACGGATTCATGCTGGGTTCAGATTCAACGCGCGATAACAACAGCAAATCATCAACAATACTTTGCATTCGGGTTGCTTGTTGTGACATCAATAAAAGTGGACGTTGCCAAATGTTATTGTCAAAACTGTCATCATCTTGCATTGTTTCTAAAAAACCACCAATCACGGTTAATGGAGTGCGTAATTCATGTGAAACATTGGCGACAAAATCTTGTCTAACCTGTTCTAAACGATGAATATGGGTAATATCTCGAGCTAATAATAAATAGCGATTTTTGGCATAAGGCACAATATTAATGCGCAACATGATGTCTTCATGGGTAGGCGCGTTGAGTTTAATCGATTCTTCTTTGTTTATATTTGAAAGGTATTGCACAAATAAGGGTTGGCGAATCAGATTGGTAATACATTGACCTTTATCGCGTGCGGATTTTAAGCCTAATAATTGTCTTGCCGCCTTGTTAACCCATTCGATTTCATGATTAGGCCCTAACACAACGACCGCATCTGGCATTGCTGTGGTGGAACGTCTAAATCGTTTGAGTAATGTTGCGATTTTACGTTTGCGCTTACGGTTACGCTGTTGTAAACGGTAAAAATTATAAAAGATTTCGCCCCAAATACCATGTGAATTGGGTAATTCTGATTTACGCTGATTTTTAAACCATTGGTCTAAGTAATATAAATTATACAAATGCCATAAGCTGTAACATAAACAAGTTAATGCTAAAAATAATAGGGGACGTTCGGTTAAGACCCCTAAAATCGACATTAATATAATAAGAATAATAAGTTGCTTAACTTCTTGTTGCCAATAATTCATAATACTCCACGTACTGAAAAGCGATAGCCGACACCGCGTACAGTTTGTACCAAATGATCGTAACCATATTGTGACAATGCTTTACGCAAACGACGGATATGCACATCAACAGTACGTTCTTCAATATAAACATTTCCACCCCAAACTTGGTCAAGCACTTGATTTCGACTGTAAACTCGTTCGGGATGACGCATGAAAAAATGTAATAAACGAAATTCAGTCGGGCCAATTTGTACTTCTTCATTACCGATCAAAACCCGATGTTCTGCGGGGTCGAGTTGTAACTCATTAACCACCAATTGTTCAGAATCAGAATAGGTTTGAGTGCGGCGTAAAACAGCTTTAATTCGGGCAATGAGTTCACGCGGCGAAAAAGGTTTTGTCACATAGTCGTCAGCACCAACTTCAAGTCCACGAATTTTGTCAGACTCTTCACCTCGCGCGGTTAGCATAATGATAGGAATTTGTTGGGTACGATTGTCTTTTTTCAGTTGGCGGGCAAATTCAACGCCATTCATGCCGGGAAGCATCCAGTCTAATAAAATCAGGTCTGGAAGACGGTTAAAAATCAAAGTTTGTGCACTACGCACGTCCGCGGCTTCTTCTAACGCAAAGCCTGCCTTGCTCAGTGGCAATTGTAGCATTTCACGAATATCTGCTTCGTCTTCGACAATGAGAATGTGTTGTCCAGCCATAACGCACCGCTATCGTATTGTAATAGCGCGGTATTCTGTCACAAAATCTTGAGAAAGGGAATCTGTTAATTGACATCCTCCCTTATTTTTTGCTTGATTTTCACAAGGTTACATAGCTTTTTGAAAGTGTACGGTAGTGAAATTTAGGAATTATTTTATTTTGGTTAATTTATTCTCTATTTGTTCCCAAGTCACTTGTTTATCAAAAAAAGGCTGTAAAGTTTCTAAACACTCATAATCTGAACATTGAATCGCGGGAAAAGTCGTGATTTTAGCTTGGCTTCGATGCGTAAAAATACTCCCAATCACCGAACCTTCTCCATTGATACCTGTGATAATTGCAGGATAAATCGGACATTTCGCTTGTTCAGCCAGCCAAAATCCACCTTTTTTAAGTTTTTTAGATTCACCCAATAATGTAAAACCACCTTGTGGAAATAACGCAATTACTTCTCCATTTTGCAAAGCATGTAAAGCAGGTTTTAATGCTCTTTCTGGTCGATGTTTTAAGTTGACGGGGATGCAGCCAATCATCTGAAAAAACCATTTTAAACCAAAACGTTCGTATTCATCGCTAGAAATCAAAAATCGTAAAGGACGTGAGCTGAGCGCAATTAATAGCATCGCGTCTAAACCTGAGCTGTGATTTGCCATCACTACCGCGCCTTGATTCTCAGCTAAATTAAGTGGCGCATTGTATTGTAATCTATGGATATATTTGCAAAATAAACGATTTAAACCGTCGATACTATTCAGCCCGTAATTTCCCCAATTTGCAACATGTGCTTGATGGCATTTAAATATGAACCAAATCAAAATAGTAATTAAGATAAAGGTGATAGCAATCCCCATGACTAAGCCCCATAAGTTAATAATAATTGCTCATTAGATAGACACATTACACTGAGCATGGTTTTTTAATAAAATGTGTAAGCTGTTCTATAATATATAAAGTACAAATTGTAATAAGTCAAAACGTTATTTAAATCTTGTGTTCTAGCTGGT
>JAYQWJ020000529.1:0-6836 GCA_035829175.2 Candidatus Albibeggiatoa psychrophila | reverse complement strand
TAGTATAAACAAAGACGATTCTACAGGAGTGCAAAACTTGTTTTGCAAGTGACCATTTCAAGCAAAGTCGCACGATATTTCACTTTAATAATAATAACTTACTCCCAAACGCTATCTGGGAGTATTATTTAAAAACGCGGCTTTTTATACTTAAGCAATATACTATTTATCAGGCTTAAACATTAAATCTAAAGTGCATCACGTCACCATCTTGCACAATATATTCTTTGCCTTCTAGCCGCCATTTACCTGCTTCTTTTGCGCCTTGCTCACCTTTACAACCGATAAAATCATCATAAGCAATCACTTCAGCACGAATAAAACCGCGTTCAAAATCAGTATGAATCACCGCCGCAGCTTGTGGCGCAGTTGCACCAATTCTCACTGTCCAAGCCCGCACTTCTTTCTCACCCGCAGTAAAATAAGTTTGCAAACCCAATAAGCGATAACCCGCGTGAATGACTCGATTTAAACCCGGTTCTTCCATGCCCATTTCTTGTAAAAATTCGATTTGTTCTTCCGCATCTAAACCAATTAATTCCGCTTCAGTTGCTGCACAAACAGGTACGACAATCGCGTTTTCATCAATAGCCAATTTGCGAACTTGGTCTAAATACAGATTATTTTCAAATCCATCTTCATTGACATTGGCAATATATAAAGTCGGTTTCACGGTTAATAAATGCAATTCAGCAATTTGCGCCTGTTCATCTTCAGTCAATTCTAGCGAACGGACGGGTTGATTTTCATTTAAATGGGCTGATACTTTTTCAAATAATGCTTTTTTAACAATCGCTTCTTTATTGCCACTTTTGGTTTGCTTACTAATCCGCAACATCGCCCGTTCAACCGTATCCAAATCAGATAAGGAAAGCTCGGTGTTAATTACTTCAATATCCGATAATGGATTGACTTTGCCCGCAACATGAATCACATCATCATTGTCAAAACAACGCACAACATGAGCAATCGCTTGGGTTTCACGAATATTGGCTAAAAATTTATTGCCTAAACCCTCACCTTTGGACGCGCCTGCAACCAAGCCTGCAATATCAACAAATTCCATGGTCGTTGGCAGGGTTCTTTGAGGTTTTACAATTTCGCTGAGCGCATCTAAACGCGGATCAGACATTGCAACCACACCAATATTGGGGTCGATAGTACAAAAAGGATAATTTTCTGCTTGGATGTTTGCTTCAGTGAGTGCGTTGAATAAAGTGGATTTGCCTACGTTAGGTAAACCAACAATGCCACATTTAAAACCCATAGTGTTCTCTTTTCGGTAAATGACTCAGTTAAGCACGTATTATCGTGTAAGTGTGTGGATTTTTCAAAAACTTATTTAACAATGCTGTGAACAGTTTTTAGAATAGATAAAATAGTTCAATAAATTAAACAGATGAGCGTTATTTTACAAATCTTTAACTTTATCTGATTTTTTGGAAAAATATCCGAATTATTGATAAAACAAACTTTATACTTTCCACGCTACAAAATGAATGATAAGGAGTGAGATATTTATCTTGCTTATACAACAAGTTACACTCCTTACAACTTCGCTAATAGCTGTAAAAACATTTACTTAAGGACGAAGATAAGCATAATTTTGCTCTTGTAATTCAACAATGCGCATTGCACCTGATTGAACAATGTTAACACCATCAACAAGAACGGGGGCTTTACCTTTTTTCTTGGTCACTTTTTCTAATGTATTGCCGCAAAGTGAGAATCTAATATTTTGCATAGCCAAGCTGGGTATACGCTCACTAGATAGGCTTTTTACTGTATACAAGCTTAATCCAGGACCATAAGCAACCACTTCAATTGCAACATTATCCACACCAAAGGCTTTTTGTAAATTGACCGCATTATTTAAAGCAATGTTATGGATTTTAGGATCGCTACTGCTGACTTGAATCACCACCTTATGCGCAGGCTCAAAGAAGTCATCTTGTGGCATTTCGTCCGCAGTTAAAACTCCAGCAAATAGCATCCATAAACTAAATACACTGATAACAGAATACGACATGATGTTTTTTGGCATAGCTCATCTTCCATAGAAAAATAACAACATCGTAAACTTTATACTATGTGTTAGGAATTGAAAAGCATTGAATGACTTAGAATAGCTTGAAATTAAGGTGTTTTTTGCAATACGATATGCCGAAACCAACCATTAACTAGAGCTGCTTGATCACATTGCAATTTAAATCCTGTGATGTCTAAAGCTTCAAATTCAACATTGGTGCGCGTGGCAATATTCCCAATAATGGGGCTTATCATACGACGTAGGGGAGCAAATTGGTGCGGTCTCAGAAATTTATCAAAAATAATCAGTTGCCCATTTAATTTTAAAACCCGTTTTGCTTCATCTAAAGCAATCTGAGGTTTTGAAACAACGGCAAGAATCAAGTGCATAACCACAAAATCAAAACTGCTGTCTTTATATGGCAATTGCATCACATCACCTTGATGTAAAATCACGGGCTGTTGTTGTATTCTTTTTTGAGCACGATGCAACATGGCTGCGGTTAAATCAATGCCGATATAATTAGCTTCATTGGTTAAATATGGAATATCTAAGCCGCTACCAATGCCACATAGTAAGACATTACCATGTAAATCAATTTGGGCTAAACTGTGTTGACGGGCTGGGGCTGTGGGTAATTGCACGATAGTATCGTAAATGGGTGCAATAAACGTATAGCTCCATTGTAAACTGCGTTGAATCATTAGTGTAAAGTGTGTGGTAGGCTAAATTGAAAACGTGGAATATCCACTTCAAACTCTGTACCGTCTGCAGCTTGCATATAATAACTGCCGTGCATGTAACCGATAGGCGTTGCAATCATCGCCGTACTTGTATATTTAAATCCTTCTCTGGGTTTTAAATAGGGCTGTTCACCAACAACGCCAACACCTCGTACTTCTTGGATTTGACCATCTGTATCTTGGATAATCCAATGCCGCCGCATGAGTTGAGCACCTGTCGCACCAACATTATAAATGCTAATGGTGTAAGCAAAAGTGTAACGCTTATTGTTTGGACGAGATTTTTCGGGAACGTATTGGGTTTCTACATCAATATCAATGTCGTAAGACGAGATCATGACGTGATGTCCATAATTTTTTGAAGGAGAAAGATGGGGTGAATGATGGGGCTCGAACCCACGACCACCGGTACCACAAACCAGGGCTCTACCAACTGAGCTACACTCACCATAAGAAATTGTTACTGATTAGTATCATGGCGCGCCTGGCAGGACTCGAACCTGCTACCCTCGGCTTAGAAGGCCGATGCTCTATCCAAATGAGCTACAAGCGCAGGATAGAAAGACACTAAATAATAAAACTGGTCGGGGCAGAGGGATTCGAACCCCCGACCCTCTGCTCCCAAAGCAGATGCGCTACCAAGCTGCGCTATGCCCCGAATCGAGTTGCACATTATATTCATGCTTATTTAGCTTGTCAAATGTTATTTCAAGTTTTTTGGTTTATATTTTTCTTGGTTGAGATGCCAGTACAATTTCAAGCTGAAGAAGTATTTTACGAAAAGCAGAAGTGAAAAGTATTTGCATTAACAGCAAATGTATTTTGAGGTTATTGGTGAGATGGTGATGGCATTGTTTTAATTTTCCGTCATTTTACAATTGACGCGCGAGCAACATACCCATCCAAACCGCTAAAATACATAACGATACATTGCTAAAAATATTTAATAAAGCTTTGAAATAAGCTTCGGACTCAATTAAATAAAAAGTATCTAATGAAAAAGTCGAAAATGTGGTAAATGCACCGAGAAAGCCAACCAATACCGCCATCTTCCATTCTGGCGCAAGGACTTTATCCAACATCCAGATTGAGAGAAAACCCATCAGCAACGAGCCAATTAGATTAACAGCCAATGTACCATAGGGAAAATCTCGACCAAATAGGGTATAAAAACCTGTTGAAACCCAAAATCGCATCAGTGCGCCTAATGCACCACCTAATGCTATTACTGTCATTTGTAACATTATTCTATTTTCTTAATTAAACCTTTGATACCAAACGGTTGCAACTGTTTTTTCATACTTTCAGCGTCTGCCTCAGTACGCTGAGGAACTGTCCGCACCGTATACCAACTCCCAATTTTTTTGATTTCCATATCAAGTCCTTCCGTTTCTAATTCAGTCAGCATATTTTCTGCACGACTATGTTTTTTGAAACTAGCAGCTTGCACTATCCAATATGTACCAATAATTGGCAGGGTTGTCACCAAATTTTCATCAAAAGACTCTTTGTTGTCCGTACCAAATGGCGTTCCATCAATATCTAAAAATACAAACTGTGATATGGAGCGCGGAAGTTCAGGTATATAAACATCGCCATTCACATCTTCAACCTCTTCTGAAGTCTTTTCATCATCTTTAATAGGGGCTAAAACATAAACATATTCACCAGTTGAAGAGCGTACTACACCTGATGGAATGGATAGAGTGACGAGGGCTTGTAAGAAGAAATAAACCAACAGCATAATCAAAGTGAGCACAACGCCCCCAATGGCACGCTGTTTGGGGTCATACGATTCACTTACAGTTACTGGACGACGGACGTTTTGAGCCATAATTACATCTTTCTTTCCATTTAAACCATGACAAAAAGCTGTTCAAATTTAGGACTGATTGCCTCAACAGATAGCTTGTCAGCCGTTATTTCAAACTTACCCAAACCTATTCATAGATAATTATGTGTTGGTTTAGTGTTGAATTCCTGATTCACAGAGGACGGTTTCACTCAAAGCATGTTGCTTGAAGCCAGAGCCTTCCTCTCCAAAGGCTTAGACGGTGTAACTCACCGCATAATGGGCTAAGTTGATAGCCGCATTCAGGTCACGGTCTTGTATATGACCGCATTCACATTTAAACACTCTGTCTTTCAAGGTTAAATCTTGTTTTATTACACCACATAACGCAATTTTTTTGTCAAGACAAGGATTTAAAATTATTGTAATTCTAAATTCTTTTCTAAATTAAGCTGTTTTGCTAATTGGCTTGCCATAGTGACACCTAACTGCTCTGCAAAACGATCAAAATAATCGGGTTTTGGGGTAAAATTAACAACCTTTTCTGCTTTAATTAACTCTCTTGCAACATAACTGGTATTGCCTAAACCATCAATTAAGCCTAAATCAACCGCTTGTTCACCTGTCCAGACTAAACCTGAAAATAATTTTTCATCCTCGCCCTTCAATTTATCACCACGACCTTGTTTTACAACATTAATAAATTGTTGGTGTACATTTGATAATAGGTTGGTGATGTGTTGCACATCGGATTCTTTTGCAGGTGAAAATGGGTCTAAAAAGGCTTTATTATCTCCAGCAGCATAAACTCGGCGTTCAATACCTAATTTATCAATCGCATTCACAAAACCAAAACCACCAGTCATAATGACACCAATTGAGCCAACGATACTGGCTTTGTCTGCGTAAATTTCTTGACCTGCCGCCGCGATATAATAGCCGCCTGAAGCACAAATATCAGTAATCACAACATAAAATGGCATATCAGGATATTTTTCACGCAAGCGCATGATTTCATCGTTGATATAACCCGATTGTACTGGGCTGCCACCGGGACTATTAATCCGTAAAATCACTCCTTTACTGTTTTCATTTTTGAAGGCTTTACGCAAACCACTAATAATTGTCTCGGCATTGGCTTCCATATCACTGCTGATAACACCTGTTAATTCAACCAGTGCGGTGTGTCCTGTTTCACTGGCAAATAAGTCACTTTGTTCGCCAGAAAAGATGTTGGCAATGTCTGGATTGGCTAAAAACACCAGTCCTAGCAAGTAAATACCTAAGAGGATTTTAAAGAAAATACCCCATTTACGTGCTCGACGTTGTTCATTTAATGTTGCAAAAGCAAGGCGGCTAAGTAATTCGCGTTCCCATTGCTCAGAATTCTGCTGATTTTCAGTCTCTGACATATTTTTAATTTCCTGAACTGAATTTAAAAGATAAACATAGCTTAATGCAAATGGCTGAGATAACCAAGTACAGGCTTATGCTTTATTCGGACTCATCAATAATATCTGCATCTTCTGGCGGTATAAATCGAAATAATTTTTTATCTAACCGACTATTCCGCTTCATATTTTTAAAGTGCATTGTTGTTGTTTGGTCAAGATTATCAACTAAATCTAAACCACGCAATTCTGTCCCATCTAAGGTTAAGATGATTTTTTCAAATTGGGTGTCTTCACCTTTGGGTTCAAGTTGCAAGCGGGTGTATTCAGATTGAGAGTCTAATTTTATGACATTAAAATCTTGTTCCACACGCAGTTGGCTACTGGTCAGCAATAAGGCAGGGGTTTTGCCTAAAGCGGTATCGAAATCCTTAATAGTCACTTGTTCCAAATCTTCATCATAAATCCATACTGATTGACCATCAGCAACAATAAGCTGTTGATAAGGCACTTGATATGCCCAACGAAAATGATTAGGGCGTTGAATCGACATTTGACCTTCCGTCTCTTCTAGCAATTCGCCAGTATCTGCATATAAACGTTGGATAAAATCAGCCTGCAAAGTGGTTAAATCTTGTAAAAAAACAGCTAAATCTTGTTGTGCGTAAAGGTTAGTGCTAAGCAATAAACCAAGCAATAAAATGAGTTGTTTCATAAATTTCCATCATCACAATAAGTCAATATGATTGGATTATAGCAGTTGAACTGTAAAATTAAATGATTGGATTATTTTTAGTGTCAGATTGGCTATCATAATTTAAGTTTCATATTGTCCTAATTATTTCAAAACCGTTTTGCGATAAGTTATAGTAGATTTCAGT
>JAYQWJ020000528.1:0-2228 GCA_035829175.2 Candidatus Albibeggiatoa psychrophila | reverse complement strand
TTTCGATTTTTTCGGGTTTTTCAAGCGGTTCAGTTTTTTCAATCTCCGCGTTTTCTAATTGCGTAGGGCGTTCAACTTTTTCTGTTTTTTCTGTATCCAACGTTCCTTTAGCGGGTGACTTTTGAGGTTCATCATATTCCTCATATTCCTCATATTCCTCATATTCCTCATAATACTCATCGTCATCAATATAATACTCTTCTTCATATCGTTGACGTTCTTCACTCCATTTAGCTCTTCTGTCTTGCCATGCTTGCCATGCGCTATTACTACCTTTTTTGGCTTGTGCGTAGGCAACTTTGGAGTATTCTTGGGTTTTTCCAACGCTGATTTTTGATATTTGCATTACCCACGGCCAGCAATTACGAGACATAAATTCTTTAATCACAGGTGTCCATCTCAAAGTATATAAGCCTAATTTATCCATTAGTTTTAGCCAAGATAAACCCGTTAATAAGGTGATGCCTGTCAGAAATAGACCTAAGAGCAGTAAAGTCGCGCCCAGTTGGTCAAATACATCTTGTAAATTTTTGCCAACTAAACCACCTAAAATACCGCCTGCATGACTGGGTAATAACATGCCGCCTGCGGAAAAATGCACAATCGCAAATCCACAACCTGCGCTAATCGTAAGCAGAAAACCAATCCCCGGTACGACTAAGTGACGCGGTTCAGCAAGAATGGCGTGATGCTTTCCTTGGTATACAATCCAACCTACATAGCCGACCATAATCGGGAATAAATAGGCAAAATAACCAAAGAGATAGTAAAAAATGTCTGCGAATAACGCTCCAGCAATGCCACCTTTGTTATGTACTTCGTCTATTTGGCCATTGTAAAAAATCCCTGGGTCGCCCGGATAATAGGTAAATAATGACACCAGTAGATACAGTGATACGAAACAAAAAAAGATTAATAAAATCTCGCGTAATCCATGACCAATTTTATGGTTATTACTATTGTTGCTGGAGAATCTTTGAGTACGGCGGGCTTGGCTCACACTTATCCCTCGTTGATGTAATGTACTTTCTTAAAGCTTATTTTACAGATTTCTGTTTATAAACGCACGATATATCAACTTTAACCAAGATTGATGAATTAATAAAGCAGCTCTTAGAGCAAATAAACTGAGTAATAATAGATAAGTGATTGTTCAGTTTGTTGGGTTTGCGTCATAATTTATTTCTCATTTATTTATTACTTTAGCGTTTATTTCATCCTAAATGACAGATATATGATTCCAACAGTTTGATATTTTTGGCGGCTAAGATTATTTAATATCTAATAACCAACGCGCAACACTATCGGTTTGTTCTTTGGTTGTTAAAGGAGGCGCATGTCCCACTTTGACACAATGCACAATCGTCAGTTCTGAATGAATCTGTTTCATTTTATCTAAAACATCTTGGGTTAAAATATCAGACTCTAAACCATGTAAAACCATCACGGGCGATTTAACCAATTTCCACACCTCCCACAATTCGACATCTTGTCCTATACTTTCTTGAAAGACTTTAGATATTTTGGGATCGTAGGCTAAATGATATTGTCCATTTTTTTCATAACTGCCATGGGTTGCTAAGTGCTTCCATTGGTCATTAGAAAGATGTCCAAATGTGGCATGAATTTCACGCAAATAGGCTTCCACAGCGTCTATATCTGCAAAAGCAAGTTGTTCAACTTGTAAATAACCCCCAATACGTTGTAAAGCCTGTTGAGAAATAACTGCACCAATATCATTTAATACCATACGTTGAATCAATTGTGGCTGTTGTGCGGCAATCAGCATTCCAATAATTCCACCCATTGATGTGCCTACCCAATCGACTTTTTCCAAGCCAAGTTGGTTTAGCAAACTCAATATATCGGCGATATAAGTACCATAATGATAATTTTCAGCCTGTTCCAACCAAGCACTACGACCACGACCCACAATATCAGGACAGATGATGCGGTAACGTCTGCTGAGCACTTGCGCTAAAAAATCAAAATCACGACCATTACGAGTTAAACCATGTACACAAACTAGAACCTTTGGATTATCAGGATTTCCCCATTCTGTATAAGCAATACGATGCGTACCATGAGGGTTAGCACAAGTGATGCTGTGTTGTCTGATTTCCATCTTGTTTTATCCTTAGTATTCAATGGAGTTTGCTATGGAATAAATATTTTATCATTCCAAGGATTGTTCATCCTAAAAAAGAAAGCGGGTTAATGAAATATCG
>JAYQWJ020000527.1:0-3065 GCA_035829175.2 Candidatus Albibeggiatoa psychrophila | reverse complement strand
CCCTTTTTGGGGACTTTGTGACCTCCCTATATCTGATGAAGCAATAATCATTTTTTTGAACCCATGCCTGCTCAATGTGAGTAAGAAACAGGCTTATCCATAATTTTCTGGGGTTAAAATCGTATTACTGGCAATGGGGCTGGTTTTTAAATAATCCAAGGTATAATGTAAACCACGGCTTTCTTTACGCAATAAGGCTGAACGAATAATTAAATCAGACACAAGTGTTAAATTCCGTAATTCAATCAAATCGTTACTAACACGAAAATTACTATAATACTCATCAATTTCTTGCTGCAATAAATCAATACGATGTTTAGCCCGTTGCAAGCGTTTTGTTGTGCGTACAATGCCCACATAATCCCACATAAAATGGCGCAATTCTTCCCAGTTATGTGAAACAACCACTTCTTCATCGGAATCAATCACTAAGCTTTCATCCCATTCGGGCAAATGTGGTGGTTTTGGCACGTCCGTGAGATGTTGTAAAATGTGCTTTGCTGAACTGTGTGCAAAAACAAGGCATTCTAATAATGAATTACTCGCCATCCGATTTGCACCATGTAAACCCGTACTCGCCGCTTCACCCACTGCGTATAAACCTTCAATATCGGTCTGCCCAAATTGGTTGGTTAATACGCCACCGCAAGTGTAATGTGCAGCAGGTACAACAGGAATCGGCTCGCAGGTCATGTCATAGCCAAATTCTAAACAGCGTTGATAAATATTAGGAAAATGGGCAACAATAAAATCAGCTGACTTGTGACTAATATCTAAAAACACATAATCACAGCCTAATCGCTTCATTTCATGGTCAATCGCACGGGCAACAATATCACGCGGGGCTAATTCTAATCGTTCATCAAATTGGGACATGAAACGCTGACCGTCTGGCAGTAGCAATTGTCCGCCTTCACCACGTACCGCTTCGCTAATCAGGAATGATTTTGCATCGGGATGGTAAAAACAAGTGGGGTGAAATTGGATAAATTCCATGTTTGCAACTCGACAACCTGCCCGCCATGCCATTGCAATTCCATCACCTGTCGCACCATCTGGATTGCTGGTATATAGATAGGCTTTACCTGCACCGCCTGTCGCTAAAACGACGTATCTCGCACGCACTACGCTGGTTTGCATGGTTTCACGATTAAAAATATAAGCTCCAAGACATCGGGCTGTCGGCAATCCTAATTTTTTACCTGTAATTAAATCAATGGTGATGTGATTTTCTAAAATGGTAATATTGTTTTTTTCACGCACTTTTTTATTTAATGTTGTGGCAATCGCGCGACCTGTTGCATCTTCAGCATGAATCACGCGGCGATGACTATGACCTCCTTCACGCGTAAGATGATATTGTTTTGTATTGGGAATTTGGGTGAATGGCATCCCTTGTTTAATCAACCATGCAATTCGCTCTGGACCTTCCGAAACGGTAAATTCAACAATGTCTCGATGGCATAAGCCTGCACCTGCAATTAAAGTGTCTTTGACATGGGATTCAACAGAATCATCTTCGCTCAGTACCGCTGAAATCCCCCCTTGGGCATACGTGGTACTCCCTGCATCGACAGAATCTTTGGATAGAATAGCAATACTGGCATGTTGTGCGAGTTCGAGGGCAAGACTTAAGCCTGCTGCACCTGAGCCAATAATTAAGACATCATAGACCTGTTGGGTCATAGTTCACCGCAACCCTGAATCAATTATCAATTGACAATTATCAATGAACAATGAATATTTATCAATCTAGTATTTGTAAGCTGTGTTTGGAATTATGAATCGAGGAGCGGTTATTTAGAATATTTACAGGCATTCCCAAATTAAGACGCTGGGTCAAAATCGGAGAATGTGTTTGCAAAAAGCTTTATTCACTCATTTTAATATTGATTTCAACGCGGCGATTTTGGGCACGTCCTTGCTTAGTGCTATTGTCGCTAATCGGTTTACTTTCTCCATAACCAACAGATTGAATTTTTGCAGCAGGAATACCTTGGGTACTCAGAAAATCTGCCACAGCAGTTGCGCGTTGTTCAGACAACGTTTGATTATACGCTTCACGACCGATACTATCCGTATAACCGCTAATCACAATACCCTGAATATAAGGCAGTTGGGCTTTAATATCAGTCGCAACACGGGCTAAAACCGTTTTACCCGCTTCAACTAAACTGTATTTATCAAATTTAAATAACACATCCGCGCCAAGTATTTGCTTAATTACTCGCGTCACTTCTTGGCAGCCGTGTTTATCCACTTTTGCACCAAACGGCGTACCTAAACAACGGTCACGAAAATCGGGAATACCATCTTGGTCGTTGTCTTTAGGACATCCATAGCGACTGACTCCTCGACTGATTTCAAGTGGTGTATTCATTGGGCAGCGATCACGAAAGTCAGACACGCCATCTTTATCACTATCTTTGGGGCAGCCGTTCGCCTCAACACCTTGAGCTAATTCGGTTTCGGTATTTTCAGGACAATCATCTTCGTCATCAAAAACACCATCTCCATCGGTATCAATCACATCGCCACATTGCTTAAAACGTTGAGTCGGGTTATTTGCTGTCGCAGGCGTATCGATACAAACTTCTGGCAAGCCTGAGAAAATGGGACGACCTTTGGTATCTAATAAATGGTATGTGTTCTCGTCTTGTATTGCCGATACTGATGTTACACATAATGAAAGTAACGCAAATAGAGCACACCTATACATATAATCTTCCTTAGATAATTTGTTAAATTTATTTTGATATACAAGGGAACATACCGAAGTTAGCGAGTTGTGGCAAGAGCAATAAGGATAAATCAAGCAATATAATTCATCATACCGAAAAAACCATTGAGTGGTGTGCAAAAGGCTTGATTCTAGAGGGGTGCCGGTTCATTAAAGGATTAAAGTATGTTATTTTTCCTTTCAATATTAAGGTATTTATAGCTCATAGAATTTTGTTATAGCTGTTGCCAACAAATTACCAGCCGCTACAATAGATACTCCAGATACTCCAGATACTCCAGATACTCCCTAGGGCAATTGCATTAAAAAGATATTGACAAAGCCT
>JAYQWJ020000526.1:0-4984 GCA_035829175.2 Candidatus Albibeggiatoa psychrophila | reverse complement strand
ACAGTCTGGTGACTTTGAAATTTATTATCATGTGCAAGATGGGGGTTCAAGTGATTAATGATGATGCTTGTCATAAAATGCATCTAGATTGTACAACTGCATTAGTTTCAAAGCTTAATCCTTGGGGCGTTATCTGTTTTGATGATGTATGGTTCAAAGATTTTGAATGGCAAGGAAAAGGTAAAAACGCAATTCCTTTTCTGATAAAAAATAGTTTTACTGTGGTTCAAACAGGTAATAACGCAGCTATTCTGGTGCGCTCGGATGAAAATTGATACAAATAAGGTTTCTATCCAGCTATTAGGTCAAAGCGGCTGCATATTCTATTTTCCGCAAACGACAATCTATATTGATCCTTATTTATCAAATTCAGTAAAAGAATTAGATTCTCATGATTTGGATAGAAACATACCTATACCTATATCTCCTGAGACAATACAAGATGCAGATTATGTATTAATTACCCACGAGCATATCGACCACTGCGACCCGCATACACTACCAATCTTATCTAAAGCATCACCCCAAGCACAATTTATTGCTCCCAAGCCTGTTATGCACATATTACAATCTTGGGATATTACCAACAACCGTTGTATCTTGGCTCAAGAAGATTGGCTAATTCTTTCTTCAGAAATTAAACTAAAAGCCGTCCCTGCCGCTCATCCTGAAATTGAAAGAGATGCAGATAATAATTTGCGTTATGTTGGCTACTTGTTGGAATATCAAGGAAAACACATTTATCTGGCAGGCGACACCTCTGTTTGTGGAGAATTAATCAACACACTTAAAGCATTTCAACAAATTGATATAGCTTTTTTACCTGTGAATGAAAAAAACTACTTTCGAGAACAGCGTGGTATCATTGGCAACATGAGTATTCGGGAAGCTTTTCAATTAGCAGAAGAAGTTAATATTAAGCAAGTTGTTCCCGTACATTGGGATATGTTTGCAGCTAATTCTGTGACATTAGAAGAAATAAACGCTGTTTATACCGCAATGAATCCTAAATTTAAATTGTTAATAAAGCCGCAAAAAATTGAACTATAGCCATGCTTGCCAGCATTATTATTAGAACCTTAAATGAAGCCAAATATTTAGAGTCACTTATTCAGTCTATTCATAGTCAAGATACCAATTTTGAAAGAGAAATTATTATTGTTGACTCAGGTTCTACTGATAATACTTTGATGATATCACGAAAATATGCTTGTAGAATCATCCATATCAGCCGACAAGAATTTTCTTTTGGACGTTCGTTAAATAGGGGGTGTGATGCGGCTTCAGGTGATTTTTTAGTGATGATTAGCGGACATTGCGTACCTTGTTCTTCTCACTGGTTAGAATCTTTGTGCAAACCATTACTATCAAATCAAGCAGACTACACTTATGGTCGGCAAATAGGTGATGAACGAAGTTGTTATAGTGAGCAGCGCATTTTCGCTAAATACTTTCCTGAACAAAGTCAAATCCCTCAATCTGGTTTTTTCTGTAATAATGCCAATGCAGCCATTTCTAAACAAGCTTGGACAAAATATCGTTTTGATGAGGAATTAACAGGGCTTGAAGATATGGCTCTAGCTAAAAAATTGCTCGAAAATGATGGAAAAATCGCTTATATCGCCGAAGCTTGTGTTTATCATTACCATCAAGAAACTTGGGCGCAAGTAAAACGCCGTTTTGAGCGAGAAGCGATTGCATTACAAGGCATTATGCCACAGATACATATTCGTAAGCGTGACCTATTTCGCTATCTTGTCACTAGTATATTGAAAGATGAGTATCATGCTTATCAAGATGGTGTTTTATTTAACAAATTTTCTGAAATTATCCAGTACCGATTTTGGCAATATTGGGGAGCTTATAAGGGAAACCATGAACATCGTAAGCTATCACATGAGCAAAAAGAACGCTATTTTTATCCGCATTAATGTTGAACAGGATTAAATTATGAATTCGGATACCAAAAAAGTTATTGCCTTATTACCTATGAAAGCAAATAGTGAGCGGGTAAAAGGTAAAAATTTTCGAGATTTTTGTGGCAAACCATTATTTCGCTGGATTTTAGATACATTACTTGCAGTTAAAACCATTGATTCAGTTGTCATTAACACAGATGCACGGCATATTTTAGCTGAAAATGGTTTAGTTGAAAGTGAGCGTGTAATAATTCGTGACCGCAAGCCTGAAATCTGTGGCGACATGGTCAGTATGAATAAAATTTTAGCGGATGATATAGAGAATGTGGATGCAGATATTTACCTGATGACTCACGTTACTAATCCTCTTATGTCATCTCAAACAATTGAACAAGCATTAATTCAATTAATAAAAGCTCAAGATTTAGCTGATTCTTTATTTACTGTCAATAAAATTCAAACGCGCTTTTATCGTGCTGATGGCTCGGCGGTGAATCATGACCCTAATCATTTAATTCGCACTCAAGATTTAGAACCTTGGTTTGAAGAAAATTCAAATTTATATATTTTTACTAAACAAAGTTTTGCTAAAACCAACGCGCGTATTGGTCAAAAGCCCATGATGTATACTATGTCTAAGTTTGAATCCATTGATATTGATGAGCCAGAAGATTGGGAAATGGCGGTGATTGCTGCTCAGTATTTTATGCAAGGAACTGCAAAATGAAAGTACTCGTCACATGCCCGCCAATGTTAGGTTTAATTGATGAGTTTATCCCCATTGCCGCAAAAAAAAATATTGAGTTAGTGCCTGCAAAAGTGACACAAACATTATCAGAAGCAGAATTAATAAAATTATTGCCACAATATGATGGTTGGATAATTGGTGATGATCCTGCCACTCGTCAAGTATTTGAAGCGGGTAAAGCGGGGAACTTGAAAGCAGCAGTTAAATGGGGAATTGGAGTGGATAATGTGGATTTTGTCGCATGTCAAGATTTAGATATTCCTATTACCAATACGCCAAATATGTTTGGTGCAGAAGTCGCAGATATTGCACTGGCTTATGTAATTGGTTTAGCAAGAGAACTATTTATAATTGATAGAGACATTCGCCAACAGCACGCATGGTCAAAGCCTGCGGGCATTAGTTTAGCTGGTAAAAAAATTGGCGTAGTTGGTTTTGGTGATATTGGACAAAATTTAGCTAAACGCCTTATAGCCTGTGAAATGCAAGTTGTTGCTTATGATCCTTGCGTTGACGGTCATCAAAATATACAAGGCGTAGAACGAGCAAATTGGCCGCAGCAAGTTGAAGCAATGGATTTTCTCATTTTTACTTGTTCTCTGAATAATAAAAATTATCATATACTCAATGCAGAAATTTTAGCAAAATGCAAAACAGGTATCTTTGTTATTAATGTTGCCCGAGGTGCTTTAATTGACGAAGTTGCATTAATTCAATCTCTGCAATCAGGACAAGTAAAAGCGGCTGCTTTGGATGTTTTTGAACAAGAGCCATTACCAGAAAATTCACCATTACGTCAAATGCCTCAATGTATTTTTGGTTCACATAATGGTTCTAACACTAAAGATGCTGTGCGCCGTGCCAGTTTAGAAGCGATGACTAAATTATTTGAGTTTTTGCGAGATAAATAATGCAAATTGATGTTGATCAATTAACCATTGCTTCAGGAAGTGTTATTTCACTGTCCAATATAGACAGGGATAAGTTTGGAGAAATTCTTGAGGAATTAGGGGAAACTCGTGCGTTAAGACTGGCTTATGATCAATTCGTGCTTGGATTATTGAACAAGTTAAGCGTAAGTAAAACATAAAATCTTATTAGGAAATACAAATGCTTGATTTAAGCTCTTTAGAAAAAGCCTTAGACAGTTTAGAACGAGCCATTAAACGTTCAAAAATAGAGCCAGAAGACAAAGAAGTACGCGATAGTGTCATTCAACGCTTTGAATATTCTTATGAACTGTCTTGGAAAATGATGAAACGGCAGTTGGAAATAGACTCGCCAACGCCTGTTAGTGTTGATGCAATGGGCTTTAAAGATATGATTAGAGAAGCGGCAGAACGTAATTTAGTCAATAATCCAGAGGCGTGGTTTGAATACAGAAGGCAGCGCAATATCACTGCTCACACTTATAATGAAGCTAAAGCTGTTCAGGTTTACGAAGCTGCAATTTCTTTTATTCAAGATGCAAAAATGTTACTACAAAATCTACAGCAAAAAAATTCATGATATATTTAGAGGTCAAATATCTAAATGAAGTACGCCGTATCTTAAAGCACCTTGCCCCCGATTATGAAGTTTGGGCTTTTGGCTCTCGTGTCCATCAGCGGGGTTTAAAACCTTTTTCCGATTTAGATTTGGTTCTTATCACGGAAGTTCCATTAGATAAGTCACTTTACGGCTCACTACAAGAAGCTTTTAGTGATTCTGACTTACCTATCCGCATTGACATTGTGGATTGGGCATCGCTTTCTGATTCATTTAAACAAATAATTCTACAAAAATATAAAAAAATTCAATAATGTATTCAATATGAACAAAAAGCATTCAAATCCTTATATTATTATTACAGGGGCTTGTGGCGGGATTGGGCAGGCATTAGTGAAAGCGTTTGCGCAAACGGATTATCAAGTGATTGCGACGGATATTATTAATGCGCCTGATGATTTGCCCTGCCATTATTTTATTCAAGCCGATTTACAACGTACTGTACAAGATGAAATTTATGCACAACAGATATTTGCTCAAATTAAATCTTGTTTAAATGGTAATGGCCTAAAGGGTTTGATTAATAATGCTGCTGTACAAATTTTAGGCAATTTTGATATACTTTCACGCAACGAGTGGTATACAACATTAGAAACTAATTTACTTGCTCCCGTTTTTTGGACTCAAGCTTTTTTACCTGAATTAGAAAAACTACAAGGTTGTGTTTTAAATATTAGTAGTATTCACGCTCATTTAACTAAGCCACATTTTACAGCTTATGCAACGAGTAAAGCGGCACTCAGTGGATTAACCCGTTCGATGGCTGTCG
>JAYQWJ020000525.1:0-2011 GCA_035829175.2 Candidatus Albibeggiatoa psychrophila | reverse complement strand
TTGGTTAGATAATTTAGCTTTTGATGATGGTTTTACTTTTACCGATACGGATATTGCATTGTCTAGCAGTAACGTGTCTGAAAGTGTTGATGTGGGTACAGTCGTCGGCGACATCATCCCTTCAGATACCAGCAGTTACACTTATTCATTGGTTGCAGGTACAGGCGACACGGATAATGCCCTATTTACTCTTAACGGTAATCAATTAAAAACCAATGCCGTATTTGATTATGAAACGCAAACCACACACAGTATTCGAGTACAAGTTAAGCGTATTGATGGCGGTGATTGTGTTGTCGCGGAGAAAACGCTCACGATTAGCATAGACAATGTGAATGAAATACCTATTGCAGGTTTTGGCTCGGCTTTAAACTTTGATGGAGTGGATGACTATATTGATTTAGGCACGTTGAATGGTGAAATATTAGGCAATGATGCCAGAACATTTGAGGCATGGATTAAAACCAGTATGACAAGCACGGCTACGATACTGAGATATGGTGCTGATGCTTCGATGGGGCGTATTACATGGCGTGCTGGTGGTGGTAAGTTTTCTATCGAAATGCGTGGCAAGCAAACAGTTTGGTCTACACCTGCTTTGGGTGATGGAAATTGGCATCATATCGCTTGGTCTTACAGTGCTGGGGATAATTTAAATCAAGGCCTTTTATATTTAGATGGCGTTGCGTTAACAACGATTACAAATGCGGGAGTGGGTGGCAGTACTGAAGGTACGATTCCACCAAATACTCAATCAGGCAATGCGTACATCGGCAGTACAGACCCAAGCACCCATCTTTTTGCTGGTCAAATAGATGAAGTGCGCTTATGGAATACAGCCCGCAGCCAAGCTGAAATTCAAGCCAATATGTACACACCGTTAACAGGTTCTGAAACGGGTTTAGTCAGTTATTGGGATTTTGAAGATGAGATTAATAATAAAGCAAGTGATTTAACCAACAACCACAATAACGGTATATTAACCAATATGGACACCAGTGTTGACCGAGTTGAAGGGATTATTGGTCAACCTACATTTGTTACAAGTGTTACTTCTATCCTCAATGATATTTTGCCTGCCTATGATGGTGATGGCGATGGCTTAACTTTTTCAATTGTAGATGATGACGGTGGTGCAGCAGTCATGACCGATGTCAATTCAGGTGCATTTACTTATACTCCTGCTGTTTCAGGCTCACGTACTTTTAGTTATAAAGTTAATGATGGGATAAGTGATTCAAATACAGTCACAGTTAAAGTCGAAGTCATGCCTAATCTTGCACCTATTGCAGGTCAAGGTTCAGCCTTAAACTTTACTGGAAGTAGCGAATATATTAGCTTAGGTACATTAACGGGTGAAATATTAAGTAATAATGCTCGAACATTTGAAGCATGGATAAAAACGACCTCAACAGATGTGAGTCCAGTTTTCAAATATGGTGATGATACATCACCTCATAGAATCCAACTGAGTACCAGAGATCGCATTATCCGAATCGATTTATATGCCAAAATAACAGAATGGTCAGCCCCCAATATTAATGATGGAAACTGGCATCATATTGCTTGGTCATATACGGCAGGTTCAAGAGTAAGTGAGAGCTTTGTTTATGTAGATGGCGAACTTTTAACCACTGTTTTATCCAATGTAAGTAATGATTATCCTGATACACAAACAGGCGTTGCCTATATCGGCACTCAAAATGGTTCTGTTTATTTTGATGGTCAAATTGATGAAGTTCGCTTATGGAATACGGCTCGCACCCAAGCTGAAATCCAAGCCAATATGTACGATTTTTTAACAGGTTCTGAGACGGGGCTTGTTAGCTATTGGGGATTTGAAGAAGCAACAGGCACAACCGCAAATGACCTGAATGCAAGCAATGCCAATCACGGTACGTTAACGGGTATGACTGATAGCAATTGGATTGCAGGGGTTATTGGTAGTCCAACATTTACCACCAGTTTAAGTACACCTATTAGTGATATTTTACCCGCCTATGATAATGAA
>JAYQWJ020000524.1:0-1400 GCA_035829175.2 Candidatus Albibeggiatoa psychrophila | reverse complement strand
AATGGATAAATTCGATATAGTGATTGTGGGTGGCGGTTTAGTCGGTGCAAGTTTAGCAGCCTGTTTGCGTCATTTGCCGTTAAAAATTGCCATTATCGAAGCCAAACCCCAAACCATTCCCGCTGAAAATGATAATCGAGTTATTGCACTTAATTATGTTTCACGACGTATTTTTGAAGGCATGAACATCTGGCAAAGCATCGCACCTCATGCAGAACCGATTAAACATATTCACGTTTCAAATCGTGGACATTTTGGTATTGCTCGTTTACCCCATCACTTATTAAATTTGCCTGCATTAGGCTATGTTGTACGCGCCAAACATATTGGACAAGGTTTGCATTCAGGTTTAAGTTCAAGCAATGTGATTGCACCTGCACAAGTAACTCAAATCACAACTGAAGATGACGGCGTGACCGTTGAATATCAACAACAAAATCAAACCCATTCTCTATCTACCCACCTATTGATTGCAGCCGATGGCGCGAATTCTCAAATTTGCCAACAGCTCAATATCCCTATTCATCACCAAGATTATGCACAAACTGCCATTGTCACTAATCTCAGCGTTGATAAACCGCATCAAAATATTGCGTATGAACGCTTTACCGATACAGGCCCGATTGCATTATTGCCGATTGCTGAAAAACAATATTCGTTGGTGTGGACAGTCGAACATGACACCGTGGATTCAATTCGACAATTAGATGACTCCGCGTTTTTAAACAACATCCAACAACAATTTGGTTGGCGAGCAGGACGTTTTATTGCTACTGAACCCCGTTTTACTTTTCCGTTAAGTTTGAGTTATGCCGAACATTTGACCACTCAACGCACAGTTATTATGGGAAATGCAGCACACACTTTACATCCCGTCGCAGGTCAAGGGTTTAATTTAGGCTTGCGTGATGTCGCCAGTTTAGCCGAGGCGATTAATAAAGCATGGGAACATGGACAACATGATGTGGGTTCAGATGGATTGTTGCAAACTTATGTGAGTTATCAAATAGATGACCAAAAATCTGTGACGTGGTTAACTGATGGTTTAGTTCAAGTTTTTTCTAATAATTCAATACCTCTGGCAGCTGCTCGAAATCTTGGATTATTAGCGGTTGATGCTTTACCACCTGTAAAAAAATATCTTATGCGGCAAATGACGGGTTTAAATAGTTTTCCTTCCAATTTGGCGCGTGGACGAAAAATAGTTTGAGTTCATTGGCTTTTTACTCGCATTGAATATCTGGCTGAGCGTTGTTTAATACTGGTAGATGAGTATTCACAACCGACATACATTGTGATTTTGATATAGCTGATAATGAAATGCTTGATAAGGTGCTGGATATTTGTTTGCCTATGCAACGGATTTTTGCATAATTTTTCTCGTAATTTGAGGTGTTATT
>JAYQWJ020000523.1:0-5522 GCA_035829175.2 Candidatus Albibeggiatoa psychrophila | reverse complement strand
AACGTTTGGAATTAATCGAAAAAATAGACGATGAATATCGGTTTAAAATTGATTTGTTTTTGCGTTGGTATTTAACGGATTAGATTTTAGAACAATTCAACCCTAGCGATTTTGAATTTAAAAACAGCCAGAATTATGTTTAACAACACTATGGACAGTTTTTAAAAGTTATCAAATATTTCAATAATTTATAAATATAAGCACCCATTCTTAAATTATTGATTTTATTAATATTATTCAAAAAAGTGCCGAATCATTATCAGAAATAGTTAGATAAAAAATGAAATGAAATGAAATTAGATAAGCATAGATATTAATAGCTTGACTTCTCTTTTAATAATAGGAAAAATAGACTCTATAGAAAATAATCGTCGTGGAGTCTTCTGATGTCTGAAACGCTAGACAAAAAATTAGCAAGAAAAGCTAAGAAACCTGTTCAACTCACAAACATCGCTAAAACTCTTGAAAATGAGATACTTTCACATTTAGATGAGACTAATATTGAATTATTCGATGACGTATACGGTATACCTGTTGAATCATCTCAACGACTCGTCACGCAAATCAAACCTTTACTAGCAGAGACGATTGAAAAAAGCCAATCACCGTTAAAAGTATCTCTTATTGGTCCATTCTCTTCTGGCAAAACCATTTCTTTATGCGCTTTATTGAATCAGCCCAATTTATTACCACGTTCCTCACAACCTACCAGTGGCAATGTAGTTGAAATCCAAATTGTACCAAATCATCAAGTTGAACAGACTAAATTCATGCGATGCCATCTGTTTTCAATTATGCAGTTAGAAGACATGTTGCGGGATTACTATACCTATTTAAAAGCAAACTATATCAATGATTTAAAAACACTCCCTGAAAATAACTTTTTACGTGAAAAAATCCACATTCTCTGTAAAGATATTCATGATTTATTAGAAACTAAATGGACTGAACATAAACAGGGCATTATGCGTTTTCCATTTCGTGGTTTAAGCCATGTAGCTCACTTATATTTTATTTTGTTAACTATTCGTAATTATATGCAGAAATACCATAATAGTGTGGGTAATTCTGAAATTTTAGAATTCCAATTACCTTATGATGCAAATGCTAAACAATCTAAAGAATGGCTCATTTCAGTAACCATGTTAGATATGCAATGGTCATTATCACAAATGAACCCCGACAGTTTAGAAGAAAAAGTTGCTAAATTGACCAATACACTACCAGACGACATCAATGATTTAAAACGGATTGCTGCTGACGGTGAGATAAAAAATGAAACCCTACGTGCATTACTTCCTTTGTATAAACGCATCATATTAACCCAAACACTGGATATAGAAGATTGGGAAGGAATTGAACGTATTACCTTTTTAGATTTTCCCGGTACTGGTAGTGATAATCGCCGTGATGCGTATTTATGCCTTAAAGAATTACCAGAAGCACATGTCAATATTTTGTTTTTCTTAGCCAATAAACCAACCATCTCAGAAGCGCAACCACTTATTAATATTATTATGGAGGCGAAGCAACATTTACAACAATTGTCTAATCGAATGCTACCAGTCATTAACTTTTTTGATACTTATGCTCAATTACCACCCGACATTGAGATAGATGAGAATCAGCCCAACGCACAACAACAAGCTTTAGAGCGAGTACAAAGCTTTTTCTCCAAACAAAAGTTAGATAATGTAGATGATTTAGCAGAAGGTTTTGATGTATTTGATGAAAGCATTTTAGGTCAATTATTTTCTGGTCAAAAAAATTGGGATTACTTTTTATTGTCTCCCGTTGTAGCAATCGAAGAAGCTTCTCTTAGTGATAAAGAAAAGGCATTCGTTAACACATTTCAAGACCAAAAATCACGTTATAGACAGTTGTTTCTGGATTTGGAATCTAGTATTAAATATCTTAAAAATCAAGAGAATGATCAGCAATATTATGCAGAGGAAAGAGATAAATATATTCGTTTGCGAGATGCACTTGATGAATATCAACGCGATGGTGGAATTAGCTTTTTACGTGAGGAAGTGTTAGCTAAGTTAAAACGTAATGGGCTTAATTTAATTTTAGAAGATGCTCTTGAACCATTACAAAAAGCACTTAAGCTGCTTGAACATGAATTGATTAATAAATTAGACAGTAAAGTTGATTCTGAAGATTTAGATGAATCAGCACAAGATGCCATAGTTGACAAGGAAGCACGAAGTCGCGTTGTGGCACTTTGGGATGAAATGCACAATGTGACAGCTCACTGGGCTGCAAAAGGACAGATTCGATTGGTACATCGTGGATATCACGTTGGTGAAACACGCATTCAGTTTGATGCTGAATATATTGATCCGCTAGATTTATGTAAGGCGAAAGTTTTACAAACGGTGCTAGAACATCCATTTTGGCAAACATGGTCACAGAATTGGATTTCTGATAAACAAAAACTTACACCTTTATCTGAATTAACAATAGCTTATAAAGAATTGGAACAGTGTTTAGAACAATGGGCTGAGCAAGCAATTGACGAAACCATTGAGGATACACTTGAAAAATTGGATGAAGAAAGTGTAGACATCCTCGTAGACGAAAATACTATCAAACAGTCATTTGCTAATTTACGCAATACATTGCAACAGGAGTATTTGCGCGGTGAAAGACTTAGCCAAGAAGAGGAAGACAAGCTAAAAAAATGGTTTAGCCTAACAACGCTGTATCCAAATTTAAAAGCTGAGTTGAATGCTCAACATCAAGAAATGCAGGAACTGACGAAAAATACGTCTGACATACCTAACGAAAAAGTGCCTTTTAATGAAAATCAACATTTCACTTGGTCGGCAATAGAAATGATGAAAGTACAACGTCAAATTATCTTGACTTTACAACGCCGAGTTGCGCATCAATTTGCATTTTATACAGCTAACTTTGCCCCAGCGTTACATAAGCAATTGAATGATCGCTTTCAAAATCCTGAAGATCGTTTAGATATTTTTAAAGTAACATGTAATGAAGCAGGTGGAATTTTTGATCGTTTGGCTGACGTGCCTTTAGATGATAATACAGATGAACAACAAGAAATTTTACACGCAACACGCAGAAAAAAACGTGAAGAAGCACAAAGGCTTGCCGCTTTAATTTTAGATGCTTGGGATAAATTAATTCCTACCAATCAATCAAGAGCAAACTAATTTAACGGGCGGTGGATAATGACTATTTCTTTAACTAACGTTTCGGTGAATGATTACCAACTGCAAATCACTATTGAAAATCAGACGGATGAAGTATTGCTCATTGCAAAAAATCAGTTTGATATTCAAGTGGATGCAGAACCAGCCGAAACAGCGACTCGACGTTATCATTGTGGGCATTTGAAAACTTCAATAACACAAGGTATTGAGGAATATATAGACCAACATGGTTCTAAAAATTTTTTGGGTCGCGATAAATATTTAAAGCTTTCCCCTAGTCAACCATACCCGTTAAATATTTCATTGATTAAATTTAAAGATCATCCTTTTTTTCACAAAATAGAGCATGATTTTACGATTACGATAAAACTCAACCCTCAAGTAGAACACTTAGGTGAGCAATGTACACCTTCTCAATTTAAAATCCGTTTACAATGGTATCCGATGCGCGTGCATCTACTCACACCAACAATAAGCGAGCCTTCTAAATCAACTCTTGAGCCATCTGAAAGAGGTCAACTCATGCTAGAATATCGAGATACAAAACCGTTTTATTTAAATGTCTCTGAGTCCAGTAATTTACAGTTATGGATTAGTGGTAATGACACTAAAGCTTGGACAACACACGAAAAATCACAACTGACTCTTAATGGCTCATTGACTGTAGATTTAGAAGATTTACCAGAAAATTCACAATTTGACGCAACATTGACACAACAGATAACTCAGCAATTTAAATTACAATCAGCGAAAGTTATTGAACACAAAGAAGGGCTTTTGCTGATTATACCAATCAATAACCCTCAAGCAAGAATTCAACAAGACAGTCATGCAACCTTAAAAGTGTCTTTAAGCTCTTCCACAAAACCCAAACAATCGTTAAATTGTAATATTCCTGTTTTATTACAACGTCCCTCCTTTCCCGGTCGAGTGACATTAGATTTTGGAACGACAAATTCAGCTATTGCTTATTACGATCCTAATTCTGGTATTCCAACTTTTACAGAACGTACTTTTTCTGACTCTCAATTAGATAAACTAAACAAGACAATTGAACAGTTGATGGGCAATATTAGTAAAGCAGTTATCAATAATAAACATTATCAAGTGGTATCTGATCAGTTAATTCAATTTGCTAAAACGATGTGGCGTACTGATCCTAAAGGTAATCAAGTAAACTCTGTGGATGCAATTAAACAACACTTCAAATACCTGAAACGGACTGATGAAGATGCAGTGAAAATTGGTGAATATCAAGCTAACTTATTAGTATCTTGGGGAAATATTGGTTATAACAATCTCAAAATAAATCAAGCTCCATTAGAAATATTGAATTTTGTTACGCAACATTATCTACAAGCTTTAGATGACATTATTGATGTTGATATTGAAAAAGATGCACATTCTGATTTGCCCGAGTTAGATACTGGACAACGTAATGGCACAATTCCTTCTGATATTATGCTACGCAGTCTTGAACCCAGTGCGACAGAAAAAACTGCCCAAGGTATATGGAAAGGTATTGACGGATTGCGCTCTAACATTGACATGGGAGAGGCTGTTAAAAGTAGTTTGTCCGATAAACAAGAAAATCTTGAACAGAATGCGCTGCTCGATATTCCAAAAGATGATAAAGAACGACATAATTTTTATTTAAGCGGGACTAAACGGGGAATCGGCTTAAAAGATACTAGTTACTTTATTGATAAGAAAAATGAAGTTTTCCTAGATACTTACGACCCTTTGTGTGTATCCGCCATCAAAGAATTATTAACACGAACCGAAGAGCACGTTGATAAACAGCGTAGTTGCTTAAATGATTTAGTGGTAACGTATCCAGCCAATTTGCCACAATATCGGCGTGAAACCTATCGTAATATTATACATAGTTTAGGTGTGGCACGAGTAGATATGAGTTTTGACGAGGCAACTGCGGGCGCTTTGTACTATATTTGGCGCGAATTGTTTAAAGATTTATTTGCTGGGATCGATGGCTTTTTGGCACGCAGTCGAGTTAAAGAGCAGGTTAGTGAACACCCAGTAACGGGCGAAAACCGTCAAATTAAATTTTACTATCAAAACATCTTGCTATATGACATGGGCGGTGGTACTACCGATATTGCTTTACTTGAAATAGGTTTAGAAGAAATTGAAAACTTGTTGTCTGCTGATAAAGCCAATAGCGGACGTTATTTTGTTATCCGCCCTAAAATTCTTGGCTTAACAGGCTTAGAAACATTTGGTGGTGATAATGTTACTTTAGCTGTTTTTCGTATTCTAAAATCAAAATTAGCGGCGACTACAGCGAAATTGTTGCTTGATAATGAAAACAAACACAAT
>JAYQWJ020000522.1:0-2710 GCA_035829175.2 Candidatus Albibeggiatoa psychrophila | reverse complement strand
ACATCCTTCATAACAGTTTTGCTATAATACGCAGCACTTATGAAGACCACCAAGCAAGACATCTCCAAACACACCCCTGTCATGCAACAGTATTTACGGATAAAAGCCGAATATCCCGATACATTACTGTTCTACCGCATGGGAGACTTTTACGAACTCTTTTTTGAAGATGCCAATCGCGCGGGTACAATTCTCGACATCGCCGTCACCAAACGTGGTAAAAGTGGTGGGCTTGATATTCCCATGGCAGGCGTGCCCTATCATGCAATCGAACCCTATTTAGTCAAACTGGTCAAACAAGGCTACTCAGCGGTGATTTGCGAACAAGTTGGCGATCCCGCCACCAGCAAAGGCCCAGTCGAACGCCAAGTAGCTCGCATCATCACCCCCGGTACACTCACCGATGAAGCCCTGCTCGATGAACGTCAAGACAATGTACTGGCAGCCGTCCACTTTGAAAATAACCTGTTTGGCATTTCAACTTTAAACCTATCCAGTGGTCGTTTCAGCGTCACCGAAGTCAATTCCGAATCCCTATTACACAGCGAATTAGTACGCCTCCAACCTGCCGAATTACTGGTCACAGAAGGCTACACCTTCACATTACCTAAACTCCCCATACGCAAACAATCCGCATGGTATTTCGACATCCAAACTGCGCAACGCCTATTAACTCAACAATTTGGCGTACAAGATTTAGCAGGATTTGGCTGTGAACACCTCACCAGTGCAATTTCCGCAGCAGGCTGTTTACTGCAATATGCTAAAGAAACCCAACGCACCGCATTACCACATTTGCAAGGCTTAAGCTGGGAACGGCGCGAAGACAGTTTAATGATGGATGTCGCCACACGACGCAATTTAGAACTCGACAGCGGATTACAAGGCAAACAAGAACACACTTTAATCAACGTGCTCGACCAATGTGCAACTCCAATGGGCAGCCGCTTGTTACGACGTTGGCTGCATCGACCATTACGCGATACAAATATTTTAAGCGCGCGCCATCAAAGCATCGGCAAATTACTAGAACAAAACAATATTCATGGCTTATACAAATTACTGCGCAGTATCGGCGATATAGAACGCATTTTGGCACGAATCGCCATCCGTAGCGCACGACCACGGGATTTAACCCAATTACGCACCGCTTTAGGTTTGCTGCCTGATATCAAACAAGAATTGATTTTACTGAAAACGGATTTATTACAAGAAATTGGTGAAAAAATCACCGTATTCCCTGAAATTTATACTTTACTGTGCCATGCAATCATTGCTGAACCGCCACATTTAATCCGAGATGGGGGTGTAATTGCTAAAGGTTACAATCAAGAATTAGATGATTTACGCTGTTTGACCGATGATGCTAGCAGCTATTTGAGTGAACTCGAAAGACGAGAACGGGAACGCACAGGCATCCAAAATTTAAAAGTGGGTTACAATAAAGTACATGGCTATTACATCGAAATCAGCCGCACCCAAAGCAATATTGTGCCTGATGATTATGTACGCCGCCAGACTTTAAAAGCGGTTGAACGCTTCATCACCAAAGAATTAAAGTTGTTTGAAGACAAAGCCTTAAGTGCTAATGAACGGGCGTTGCAACTTGAAAAACATTTATATGAAGAACTATTAATTAAGTTATTAGATTATTTGAAACCGTTACAGAATTGTAGTGCTGCGCTGGCGGAATTAGATGTGTTAAATACTTTGGCTGAACGCGCTGATACCTTGAAATACAACCCGCCTGAATTTACTCACGAAGAAGTGGTGCATATTGTCGAAGGTCGTCATCCTGTAGTGGAAGCGATTCAAGATATGCCTTTTATGCCTAATGATTTAAATTTGCATGATAAACAGCGTATGCTTTTGATTACAGGCGCAAATATGTCTGGAAAATCAGTTTATATGCGCCAAACAGCGTTAATCGTTTTATTGGCTCATATTGGCAGTTTTGTACCCGCGCAGAAAGTGGTTTTAGGGCCTATTGATGGCATTTTTACCCGTATTGGTGCAAGCGATGATTTGGCAGGCGGACGTTCTACATTTATGGTTGAAATGACTGAAACCGCGAATATTTTACACAATGCCACGCGCAGCAGTTTGGTATTAATGGATGAAGTTGGTCGTGGCACAAGTACCTTTGATGGCTTATCTTTAGCTTGGGCATGTGCTGAACATTTATTGCAAAAACTGAATTGTTATACTTTATTTGCAACTCATTATTTTGAGTTAACCCGTTTGCCTGAATTGCATCAAGGGGTTGTCAATGCGCATTTAGAAGCGGTTGAAAAACAAGATAAATTGATCTTTTTGCACACAGTAAAAGAAGGTGCAGCCAGTCAAAGTTATGGCTTACAAGTAGCATTGCTAGCAGGCGTTCCAAAACCCATTGTTAATCAGGCTAAAAAGCGTTTGAAGATGCTAGAAAAACAACAGCTCGGCACACCTCAGCAAGACCAATTATCCTTAGCAACCCCTGCCGAACCTGAGCCTATTTCACATCCTGCATTGGAGACCTTGATGAATGTTATGCCCGAGAATTTAACTCCGCGCCAAGCCTTAGATATGATTTATCAGCTTAAAGAATTGTTGTGATTTTTGAGTAATGCGATACCGCAAAGGAGTGCAAAACTGGTTTTGCCTGTGACCATCACGGGCAAGATAAATCTTGCATTCCTCAATTTAGTAGAGATGTTGCAAGCTTTAA
>JAYQWJ020000521.1:0-2670 GCA_035829175.2 Candidatus Albibeggiatoa psychrophila | reverse complement strand
CACTTATTGTACTCAAAATGGATTGTTTATGTGTGACAAGAAAAAAATACTGTTTTTATCGGTGGAAAAGCATTAGTGGTTTTGTTATTTTTGTAAGAGTTCTAGCATTTGTTTTTGTTGTTCAGGGGAAAGGCTAGCGAGTTGTTGGGCTACTTGTTGTTGTACGTCATTGCCTTGATTTAGATTTGCATTTTGTGCATTGCCTGTTTTGATAATATTGACATTGATGCTGTCATCTTGTTGTTCGTATTGGCTGAGTACATCGCCGAGTAGTTTTTGCACATTGAGTAGCTCGCCACTGCGTTTGCATTGACTGACATTGTTTTTGGTTTTAAGGTTGAGTAATTCGCTGTAAATATGGAAATAAGGTTCTGGTTTGTTTTGGCATTCTGAGCAGTTACAGGGAATAAGCGTTTGTACTTTTAAGTTGTAGTAGCTATCGTGGATTTTGTCCCATTCATGCAGGATGATAGTTGCAAATTCGCGGCGATTTTTACCTTGTATGCGGATATGGATTTGACGTTTTTCGTATTCTTCAATGACTTCAGCTCGAGTATTATGTTTTTGTAATACCACGCCTTCTTTCCATACTCGTTGTTGTTTGTCTTCGATATTTTTGTGCATGGCAACGATAAATTGGGTTATCATGCCTTTAGGCATAAATTCGTAGTCATAGCGTAAAATGGTGTTATTTTCTTTGTCCCAGTCATATTTAACTTGTTGTTCTGGTAAAGTTTGTGGTGCAATATAGGTGTCACAATATTCAAGTTTATAGCACAGTTTGAAGTTCATCATCAGTTGCAGCAATTCGTCGTGCATATTGTCATATTCTGTGGCTTGCCAAATATCGCTTAAATCTTGTTTGATAAATCGACCTTGATTATTTCTGACGCGTTGATTATCCAGCACTTTGTAAACCGCATCTGTACCCCACTCAGGTTTTAATATCACGGTTTTGTTAAGTAATGGGTCATCTTGAAAGTGTAAGCATGTGCCTAAGTCGTGTAAATAGCCTGAAAGTTGCAGTTTATCTTTGTGGCGTTTAAAGCCATATTGTCCACAAATGTCGAGAAATTGATTTAAGCTAATATAGTTATGGTCATTGCTTTCTAGCGCAAGGCGCACATCAACCCATGTTTTAGGCAGGATTTGACCTACATGCGGCAATTTTTTGAGTTCAATTTGTAGTTGTTCAACAATGGAATTTAAATTGCGATTGGTTTTTAAATTGGTGCTTTCAATATGTTTGAGCTGTTTAAATCTACCTTTTAAGCGGAGTTCATTGATTTCACACGAGCGATCTTGTTTTTCATTTTTGACAATAATAATAGGGCTGTCAGCAGCTAATAATTCAACGATTTGTAACCAGTATTCAAATCTTGCATCTTCTTTGCGAGTATCAGCAACTAGGATATACAGGGAACGGTGAGTAAGAAAAAACTGATGTGTGGCAGGATAGATTGCTTGACCACCAAAATCCCAAATATGTGTAGTAAATTGTTTGTTTTCATCAATTGGAAATGGGTATTTTAAAATATCGATACCTTGAGTGCTTTTTTCTTCTGGTTTTATCTCGTAGTTTGCATCAAGAATTTTGTTTGCAAGTGAATTTTTGCCCGCTCCACCTTCACCTAAAATTAACACTTTTGCTTCGTAGATTGTTCAATCACCTTGCTTGAGTTGTTCAAAGTAATTGTAAACAGCTTGCTGACCTCGTTGGATGACTTCGACGGGGGGAGAAACTAAAGGATTATCTTTAACTGCCATACCATATCCCAACATACTTTGATAATCACCCCACTTAGGTTCTAAATTCAGACTCAATATTTCTTTAGGTAATCTACTAATCTTATTTGAATTTATATACACATATCTTAAATTTTTCAATTGTCCAAATGATGCTGGTAACTCTCTTAGCTGGTTGTGCTGCAATTCTAAATATTCCAAATTTTGCAGTTGCCCAAATGATACTGGTAGCTCTTTTAATTGGTTATATTGTAATTCTAAATAACTTAATTTTTGTAACTGCCCAAATGATGTTGGTAGTTCTTTTAATTGATTTTCATTTAGCCATAATATCCTCAAATTTTGTAGCTGCCCAAATGATACAGGCAGTTTGTCAATTTGATTACCAAAAAGAGAAAGTTTTGTTAAATATTTCAAATAAAATAACGAACTAGGGATGAAAGAAATATTGTTTTTATCTAAATTTAAACCAATAATATTATTATTTTTATCCGCTGCATAACCATTATGTGAGCCACTAATAGCATCTAAACTAATTCGTTTTAGTTTTTTGCCAAACAATGAACCAATTGGCCAAATTTCTTGCTCTAATTGCTGAATAATCTCCAAATCTGTGGGCATGGGAAAATCCTTTTAAACATAATGTAACTGATTTATAGATGGACAGAATTTAAATTGTAGGTATGTTTGCTGGAAGTGGCAATGACTTTTTAATCTTGAAAATCGTTGAATCAATCTAAGCCTATCCCAAGTGCTCAATAATTTCTCATTTTAAATCCACTGCGACAGACTCACAACGTATCCAACGTAATATAAACGCAGATTCCAAACACACCACATAACTAATATCTGGATGAATAAACCTGAGAGGCTTCATTTCCCTATCACAAAGGTTTAGTATTATCACTATTTTTAGTTGGATTG
>JAYQWJ020000520.1:0-3835 GCA_035829175.2 Candidatus Albibeggiatoa psychrophila | reverse complement strand
GCATTCCAGAACATTTGCATCCACGGACTTTCTTTTTCTGTCCATGTTTCAGGAAGATAAGAAAGTTGTGAACTCAAGAAGATACGCTCAGGATGAGGCATCATAATCGTGAAACGTCCATCTAAATTAGACATCCCCGCGATACCCATCAATGAACCGTTTGGATTAGCAGGATAATGCTCAGTCATTTGTCCATCGTTATCCACATATTTCATCGAAATCATGCCGCTCATCAACGCCGATGAAATCAATTCGTTGTCTTTGCCGAATTCCTTAATCCGACCTTCGCCATGTGACACCACAATCGGAATTTTCGAGCCAACCATGTTTTTCAATAAAATCGACGGTGAAAAATCAATGTATGCCATCGACAAACGCGCTTCAAATTGCTCTGATTTATTGGTGACAAATTCAGGCCATAAGTCTGCACTTGGAATTAAGCTTTTCAGTTGCGCCAACATTTGACAACCATTACACACGCCTAAACCAAAGGTATCTTCACGATGGAAAAAGGCTTGAAATTCAGCTTTTGCGCGTTCGTTGTATAAAATTGATTTCGCCCAGCCGCCGCCAGCACCCAACACATCACCATACGAAAATCCACCGCAAGCAACTAAACCTTTGAATTCTGCAAGTGTGGCACGTCCCGCTAAAATATCGCTGGTATGCACATCGACACAATCAAAGCCCGCATGAGTAAACGCCGCCGCCATTTCCAATTGACCATTTACGCCTTGTTCACGCAAAATCGCAATTTTAGGACGCGCCGTATTGACCGCTGGGGCTTGCAATTCAAACGTGGTATGCAGGAATAAACCTGTGTCTTTTGGATTGGCTAAGGCATCGTATTCTTGTTGTGCAGATTGTGGATTGTCGCGTAATTTACGAATTTCGTAACTGGTTTTGCTCCACACTTGACGTAAATCCACCCGTGGATTGCTCAATAACAACATGCCTTGATGATACACATTCAACGTATCGGTATCGTTTGGTGTGCCGATGGTATTAATCGATAAACGGGTGTTTTGAATGAAATAATTTTGTACCGTGTCCACGTCTTCATTATTGACTTCAAGCACCGCGCCGAGTTCTTCACTAAATAAAGTGGCTAAATGGTCGCTGCCCAATGGTTCAAGATGTAAGTCAACACCGCAACCGCCTGCAAACATCATTTCACACACCGTGGCAAACAAACCACCGTCCGAACGATCATGATACGCTTTGATTTTTCCTTGTTTATTCAACTCTTGAATCGCATTGAAAAACTGGCTTAAATCTTCAGGATTGTCTAAATCAGGGGTTTTGTCGCCCATCGCTTTGTAGCTTTGCATCAAGATTGAGCCGCCTAAGCGATTTTTGCCGCGTCCCAAATCAACCAACATCAAAGAGGTTTCGCCGCCACGTAATTGTGGAGTCATGGTTTTGTGGATATTGGACACGCGACCAAATGCTGACACGATAAGCGATAACGGCGCGGTCACGGCTTTGTCTTTGCCATCGTCTTGCCATTGGGTGTGCATTGATAACGAGTCTTTGCCCACGGGAATGTTGATGCCGAGTTTGATGCAAATGTCTTGAGTGATGGATTTGACCGTATCGAATAACGCCGCGTCCTCACCTGCTTGACCACATGCCGCCATCCAATTGGCTGATAAAACAATGTCGTTGAGTTTGTCGACTTTGGCAGCCGCTAAATTGGTCAACGCCTCACCGATTGCCATCCGACCCGATGCAGGCGCGTTTAATAATGCCAACGGAGTACGTTCACCCATCGCCATTGCTTCACCTGTATCACTGTGGAATGCACTCGCCGTCACCGCACAATCTGCCACCGCGACTTGCCAAGGCCCGACGAGCTGGTCACGTACAGTCAAACCACCGACAGAACGATCGCCAATCGTAATTAAAAATTGTTTATCGGCAACGGTTGGATGGCTGAGTACGCGCATTGCAGCTTCAGTTAAATCAGGAATTTTGTCTAAATCAGACTTTTCAGGTGCAGGTGCATGGCTGACATCGCGGTGTAATTTTGGGGTTTTGCCCAATAAAACCGACATCGGCATATCAACCGCTTTGGTTTTTTCATCGGTTAAAATCAATTGCTGCGCGTCAGTGGTTTCACCAACAATCGCATACGGACAACATTCACGCTGACAAAGTTTCTCAAATAATTCAATGCTTTCAGGCGCAATCGCCAACACATAACGCTCTTGAGATTCATTGCTCCATAATTCCATTGGTGACAAACTGGTATCGGCACGCGGAATTTTATTTAAATCAAACGTTGCGCCTTTTTCACTTTGATCAACCAATTCAGGCAAGGCATTAGACAAACCGCCCGCACCCACATCGTGAATCGATAAAATCGGATTGTCTTCACCCAAACGCCAACAACCGTCAATCACTTCCTGACATCGACGTTGCATTTCAGGATTATCGCGCTGCACCGAGGCGAAATCTAACGCGGCATCACTGTGACCCGTTGCCATTGAAGACGCAGCACCGCCGCCCAAACCAATGAGCATCGCTGACCCGCCGAGTACAATTAATTTAGAACCTGCTGGAATGGCTTTTTTATCAACTTGTTGTGGCTGAATATTGCCGATGCCGCCTGCAATCATAATTGGTTTGTGATAACCGCGACGTTTGCCATTAAAATCTTGTTCAAAACTACGGAAATAGCCGCCTAATGCCGCGCGTCCAAATTCATTGTTAAAACGACTCGCACCAATCGGGGCTTCAATCATAATGTCCAATGCGGATACGATACGATCAGGCTTGCCATAATCGGTTTCCCAAGGCTGTGGCGCGTCTGGAATCAATAAGTGAGACACGGAATAACCAACTAAACCCGCTTTAGGTTTTGCACCACGTCCTGTTGCACTTTCGTCACGAATCTCACCACCCGAACCTGTTGCTGCCCCTGCAAATGGAGAAATCGCAGTTGGATGATTATGGGTTTCGACTTTCATCAAAATCGCATTGTTTTGTTTTTGTTGTTGATAATGATGCTCGGTATCGGGAATTAATCCTTTAACGGGATAGCCTTCCATCACCGCCGCATTGTCGTGATACGCGGATAAGACTTTGTTTTGATTCTTTTCATAAGTCTGACGAATCATGCCGAATAAAGAACTGTCTTGCGCTTGCCCGTCAATTGTCCAATCCGCATTAAAAATCTTGTGGCGACAATGTTCCGAGTTGGCTTGTGCAAACATCATCAATTCAGCATCGGTGGGATCGCGTTTTAATTGAGTGAAATTTTCGACTAAATAATCAATTTCATCTTCTGATAAGGCTAAACCGTATTGGCTATTGGCATCGATTAAGGCTTGTTTACCTTGCGTCAACAATGGAATCACGTTTAATGGGCGCGGGGCATCGTGTTTAAATAAGCCTTCGCTATCAGTAATATTTTCAATCACGGTTTCCGTCATGCGGTCGTGAATCGCAGCGACTAAGGCTTGTTTGTGGCTGTCGTCCACTTCGCCTATGAATTCCCACACAATCCCACGTTCAATCCGTTTCACAGGTTTGATGTCACAGATTTCCGCAAGATCAGTGGCTTTACTCGACCAAGGTGAAATTGTGCCAAAACGTGGAATCACGATTAAGATGTGTTCGGCCAATTCGGCTTCATCGTCAGCATGGAGTAATTCTTTTAAATGCTGGTCATGCTCTTCGCTCAATTCCCCTTCAACTTCAAGGAAATAAATATAACGAGTGCTTAATTGCAATTCGGCGACATCGGCTTGTTGCTTGATTTTTTGAATCCGAAATTCAGAATGTGCAGCTTGTCCTAAATAATGCATCGGCGTTCCCTCTGGTGATGAAT
>JAYQWJ020000519.1:0-2653 GCA_035829175.2 Candidatus Albibeggiatoa psychrophila | reverse complement strand
TTGCACAATTGGATTTACAAGGTTCTTTTCACGCATCGACTGCTGATTATTTAAAGCTTTCCGATGGCGGTGAATTTCATGCTCAGAACCCAAATCAAGATATTTTAACCGCTACCCCTGTTGAATCCTTTGGATTTCTCAGCACCAACCCCGCAAATATATCAATTGAAAACAGCCAGCTTAATATTGCCGATAATGCTGATTTTTCGCTGACGGCGGGCAATATTTCCATTACAAATGCACAAATTAAAGCTTTTTCAGGACAGATTTATTTAGCAACCATCGCTGATAGTGCTGAATTGCGTAATTTCATACCAACAGCATTACAAGGCAATATTGATATTTCACAAAACGCCTTAATTGAAACCGCTGAAAGTGGGCGTGTATCGATTTATGCGGGACAATTTGTGATTGATGATAGTGCTATCAATAGCCAGCGGGCTAATGGGCAGATTCAAATCAATGCAGAAACCATCCGTTTACAAAATGGTGCAACCATGCTGAGTAACAGCCAAAACCATACAAACGGCTCTGATATTATTTTGAATGCAAGCCAATCTATTCATATTGTTGGAGAAAATGCAGATAATCAAGCCTCACAGATATTGAGTTATGCTGGTATTGATGAACAAGATAGCGCGAGTAGCGGACGTATTTCACTCCATGCTCCCGAGATTAAGCTTGAAGAGGGTGGCGCGATTCGCACTGATATATTGGGTCATGGACAAGCTGGAGATATTGAACTCATTGCCGATGACGCTATCCTAATTACAGGCACAGGCAGTCAACAAGATGGCTATCCCACGGCTATATTATCCACAACCTATAGCCAACAACAAAATGCAGCACAAGGGGCTAATTTATTTATTAAAGCCAAAACAATAACAATCAGTGATGATGCAGAACTTTATTCATTTACGACAGGTAATGGACTTGGTGGCAATATTGAGCTAATCGCAACTGATATGTTTATGCAAGATGGTTTTATTGTCATGGGTAGTGCTGGGGTTGCTCGCGCGGGTGCGGTTAATATTCATGTGGATAATCTCTTTAAATTATGGGAATCAAGCTATGTATTGAATTTATCCTTTAATAAAGGTGATGCAGGTGACATCAATATCACAGCGAATAATCTTTTGTTACACGAAGCTTCTTATTTAATGTCGATTGCACGTCATATCGGTGATGCGGGAAATCTTGATATTAGAGTGACGGAAACCTTAGATATTAGTGGCGGTGACCCTTTATCTGATACAGGCTGGGCAAGTGGCATTCACTCGGAAACCACACCAACCCAAGCAGGTTTATTTGGTGGTGACGGTGGTCGAATTTATATTGAAGCAGGACAACTGAATATGAGTGCAGGCGGTAATATCAATACCAGTTCATTTTCACATTTAGGTTTGCGTGCGGGTCATGGTGGTGAAATTAATGTCCAAGTACAAGGCGCGGTGAATATCACGGGAGTCAATGTATATGGCAAAAATGGGGAAGGTTTTGGTTCAGGCATTTATGCAACCAGTGTCGGCGTGGGAGATAATGGCAATCAAGGTGGCAATATCCGTTTACAAGCCCAATCTCTGAGTTTAACGGATGGTGGCACAATCACCAGTAGCACCGACAATTATGAAGCCAGTGGCACAATCGATATTGCAGTACGCGACACGATCCATATCAGTGGTGATGCCTCACATATTTCCTTAAAAGCACCGCTTAGTAGTCAAATCCTTTATTTAGAAGAATATGCTTATAGCCAGTCCAATCACCCTATCAGTGGTATTTATGCACATTCCGAAGATAATAGCGAACAGGCAGGCATCGGCGGTAATATTAAACTCAGTGCGACAGATTTAATTTTACAAAACAAAGGTTTGATTTCCACTTCTAGTGCAGGTGGTGGCAAAGCGGGTAATATCACATTGGATGTGCAACGATTACAAATTGATAGCAATGCACATATTATATCAGGCAGTCAGTTTCAAAATCGTTACCAGTTTACAGACGTGGTTGAGCGTGATAACAGCTTTGTGGTGCAAGGCGATACGGTTGAAGTCATCGATTTAGGTAATGGCAAATCAGGATATTATGTCAGTATTGGTGAGCATTTAATTCAAACCCGAATCCCTTTGAATGTGTTACCTAATCTTGAGGTCTTAAATCAATTATCAGAAACCTATCGTTTATTTGAAGGGCAAATTGTAACCGTCGAAGATGCAGGAAATGGCGAATCTGCACAGTTTATTTATACGCGCCATCGCCGAGTTGAATTGGATGTTTGGCAACGTATTGATAATTCACAAGCAGTAACCGTATTGGACGACATTCAACCCATTATTGCGGTGAGAAATGACGCTGGATATGCACCTGAAGACACATTGCCTGATTATCAATTAGGTGAACGGATTCGAGTCTTGGATATGGGAGAAGGTAAATCGGCTGATTTTATTCACACCCGCATTATTGATCCAGACAGCAATCAAATTTTTGTGCGTTTTGTCAGAATCAATCAATTTGATGTCGACGATACCCAAGCACTAAGCACATTATCTGAGCACATATCATTTCAAGATCAAAATCCCGTTGCTACCATTAAGGCTGAACATAATACGCAATACATTTATGCCGATGGACAATGGATCGCATTTAATAATCA
>JAYQWJ020000518.1:0-3752 GCA_035829175.2 Candidatus Albibeggiatoa psychrophila | reverse complement strand
ACTATAGGCTCTTCAGTTTCATCTACTTGATTATAATTTACCGCAGGGCGAAGAGGGTCAGTATCAACAGGCTCTAAATCTCCTACAGGTGTATCATTCTTTAGAATATCTGCATTAATAATCCCTGAACCATTTTGTGTATTTCCAAGTGATTCTCCGCTTCCTCCTACTGGCGCAGCATTACTTTCATTATCCCCATCGGCTTCTTTTTCAGCTATATCAATTGCTTGAAGCTCGTCTAAAATACTTGAATCATAAGTTTCTTCGGCATGGCTTGGTGATACCATCCAACAACTCAGCAGCAGAAGTAGTAAATATTGCCGTTTCATTGTAAACTCCATTTGGTTAATTTTTAAAATTAAAATCTTTAGTTAGTGCTTCTATTTGGTCGCTTAAGCCATTTATTCCTACCATACCTTAGCTTAAGAATTATAAGCCAATAATATGTAAACACAAGGAACTTATTGATAATTTTAGTGTATAATAGCGACAAGCGGTCAATAATTTGAATTTATAATCTATTATTAATGATAGTGAAAATCTTGTTGCATATCTAAAAAATAATGATAAATAATATTATGGTCATCTTTTTTATGGGTCTTTTAAATCGTTTTTTATTGACTTATATTCCTATTATAATCAACTTATGCTTGATTGCAATCATCAGCTATTATTCAGTGCATATTGGATTAAACATGTATTTTGCAACACCACTGGAAACCTCATCAAACCATTTTACCGATTCCAATTCCCCTAACATTATTGCAAATTCACAATCAACTTTTCAATTAGACGTACAATCCATTATTAATGCTCATTTATTTGGACAAGTTAAAACTCAAGAAATACAAAAATCTTTTATAAACAAAGCATTATCAAGTAAAGATATACCTGAGACAAAATTAAAAATCAATTTGCAAGGCATTTATTATTCAGATAGCCCAAGCCATTCATTTGTAATTATTGATGACAAAAAAATAAGTGTGAATACCAATATTCAAGCAGGAATCAAGCTTTATCAGATTGAGCCTAAACACATTGTTTTACAAATAAATAATCGGTTTGAAAGTTTGAAATTACGTGAGGCGGAAAATCCCCATTCATCTAAAATTGCAGCAAATAATACACCAAATGTACAATCACCTGAAAATCTACTGGCAGCTTATCAACAACAACTAAAAACAAATCCTCAAGCATTGGCTCAATTAGCGCGTATTCAGCCTGCTTATGACGAAGGCAAGCTCATTGGCTATCGTTTGGATGCGGGCAAAGATAAAACATTGTTAAGCCATTTCAATTTACAAGTTGGGGATATACTCACAACCGTGAATGACGTAGAATTGGATTCACCGCTCAAAGGCTTGAGTTTGATACAACAATTATCTGAAGCTGAGCAATTGGATTTAACCGTATTGCGTAATGGTCGCATTCATTCACAGTCGTTCAACATCAAAAACTAACATGTTTACTATCCGATTTATTTTCTTAAGTTTATTGCTCTTGGCAATACCTGCACTCCACGCGCAAAATGTCACGCTAAATTTCAAAGATACTGATATTCAACAATTGGTCAATATTGTCTCAGAAGTGACACAAAAAACCTTTATCGTTGACCCGCGTGTCAAAGCCAAAGTCAATGTAATTTCAAATCATCCCATGGATGAAAAACAAGTTTATGCGGTATTTCTATCTATCTTAAATGTACATGGTTTTACTGCAATTGAGAGTGATAATCAGATTGTTAAAATCATGCCTGCCAATCTTGCTAAATCGCAAAATACCCCTGTTTTATCAGAATACGAAATAGCTAAGGGTGATAATTTAATTACTAAAATCATTCAGGTGCAACACGTATCCGCACCACAACTTGTTCCTTTATTACGTCCTCTGATTCCTCAGCATGGTCATATTGTGGCTTATTCTGCAAACAATAGTCTGATTATTTCCGATTATGCTGACAATGTAAAACGTTTACAAAAAATAATTAAACGCATTGATAAACCTAATGATGACGGTGTCGAAGTGATTATGTTGCAACATGCCTCTGCGTCAGAAGTCTCACGGATTTTAACCACATTATATCAACGCCAAGCAGTCAATAATGCGGCAAATGCAACCACAGTACCCAGCGTCATTGCTGATGAACGCACTAATAGCATTTTAATCAGCGGCGATAAAGCCACTCGTTTACATTTACGCACCATCGTCACCCATTTAGATACACCGCTTAAATCCGTTGGCAATACTAAAGTGATTTATTTGCGTTATGCGCAGGCAACCAATCTGGTTGAAGTTTTGAAAGGCGTGAGTGATGCGATTGAAGGTCAAAACCAAGCTGATACAAATACGGCTGCTATAAATGGTGGGTCACATACCAGTATCCAAGCCGATGAAACCACCAATAGTTTAGTGATTACTTCTGCGCCAGATGTATTGCGTAGTTTGGAAAATGTGATTGATAAACTAGATATTCGTCGTGCTCAAGTTCTGGTTGAAGCGGTGATTGCCGAAGTATCGATTGATAAATCGCGCGAATTGGGTGTGCAGTGGATGACTTACAATAATGGTGAAAATGGTGTTACGCCGATTGGTATGATTAATTTTGACAATGCAGGCGTTGGTATTGCAGACATTGCGGCGGGCGCTTATGCGGCGAATCAAGGCGCTGGCAGTGTGACTGTGCCTTCTGGTATTAATGGCGCGTTATTTGGACTGGGTCGTTTAGGTAGCGCGTTTAATTTCGCTTTATTAATTAAAGCCTTGGCAGCGGATACCAATTCCAACGTGTTATCAACACCGTCATTGCTAACTTTAGATAATCAAGAAGCCGAAATTGTAGTAGGACAGAATGTGCCATTTTTAACAGGTCAATATACCAATACAGGTTCAGCATCTGGGGCGACCAATCCCTTCCAAACCATTCAACGTGAGGATATTGGGATTAAATTAAAAGTAAAACCACAGATTAATGAAGGCGATTCGGTAAAACTGAATATTGAGCAAGAAGTCTCTAGTTTAAGTAACAGCAGTATTGCATCTGATATTGTCACCAACAAGCGCACAATTAAAACCACGGTAATTGTTGAGGATGGCAGTATGGTGGTGTTAGGTGGTTTGACTTCTGAAGATTTGCAGCAAGTTTCACAAAAAGTGCCGATTTTAGGTGATATTCCACTATTAGGCGCATTATTCCGTTCTAAAAGCACTCAAAAAGTTAAGCGTAATTTGATGATTTTTTTACATCCTGTGATTATTCGAGATGCAGAAACCGAGCGTTTATTGAGTCAGAAAAAATATAAAGAAATGCAACAGATTCAATTTGAGCAACGTGAACAAGGTTTAGATTTGTTGCCTGATGATGATGTCCCTGTGTTGCCAAGTTTGCATGATTTTATTGCGATTTTGCCAAATAATGAAGAATTTGCAATGCCGTAAAGGGCTATGCACTCAGAAAAAACGCCAGTGTATTGATATGTTTTTCTACTCTTGACAATATTCTCTTGCTCCACATTATGGGATATATGTAACCACTAGGAAATTTCCATCTGTTCCATAAGCGTCTATCAACTCAGGAAAGATATATCCTTTTTGAAATTGCCCTTGTTTTTTCAGGCATTATTATTTTAAAGCTTAAGAATCAAAGATTTAATTTCAATAACAAATATCATTTAAACCCACTAAAAACGCTTTTCTCAAATAACTAAAACTCTCAATACCGCATCATTCATTCAGATTAAATCATTTTAAATTAT
>JAYQWJ020000517.1:0-1933 GCA_035829175.2 Candidatus Albibeggiatoa psychrophila | reverse complement strand
TATTGCCCCAAGGTGCGACCCCCATCAACAGGAATCACTTGCCCCGTAATATAAGCTGCATCTCGGATTAAAAATAAAACCGTTTTAGCAATATCTTCAGGACTGCCATGACGTTTTAGCGCGATTTGCGAAATAATCCGTTGTTTTGTTACTTCATCCATACTGTCAATTTCAGGCCATAAAATCGCTCCCGGTGCGACGGCATTGACTCGAACTTGAGGCCCTAAATCCCGACCTAAACTTTTGGTCAACATTACTAAACCTGCTTTAGCACAACAATAAACCGCGTGTTTTTTCAACGGTCTATCTGCGTGAATATCAGCTAAATTAACAATACAACCTTCTGTTTTGATTAAATGTGGCGCGGCAGCTTGTGATAAAAATAACGGGGCTTTTAAATTGCTTGCCATTAAATCATCCCAATCACGTTCTTCAATCTTGCCTATTGGCGTGGCATAAAAACTGGACGCATTATTTATCAATACATCGAGTTGTCCATAAGATTCAATGACTTGATGCACCATGCTATTTAATTTTGCAACACGGCTTAAATCGGCTTGCAATAAAATCACTGAATCAGGTCGTTGCTTATTCAATTCGGCTTGTATATCATGCGCTTCTTGTTCCGAATGTCGATAATGCAAGGCTAATTTCATACCTTCTGCATGTAGCTGACGCGCAATTGCTGCACCGACACGCTTTACGCCTCCTGTAATTAGTGCAACTTTGCCTTGTAGCGTTTTTGCCATTATCGTTCTCCTTAACATCTAAAATGCGATTAGTAAACTGAAAAAATACCATGTCTCAACTACCACAACCGACTGCACCAGAACAAGCTTATAGCCAACAATTGAAACAAATTATTATACAAAAAATTCACAATGCAGGTGGTGCAATCCCCTTTGCTGAGTTTATGCAGCTCGCATTATATGAACCACAATTGGGTTATTACACGGGAAATAAACATAAATTTGGTGCGCAAGGTGACTTTATTACCGCGCCCGAGTTGTCACCTTTATTTGCTAAAACGCTTGCCCTTCAATGTCAGCAAGTTTTGCAACATCCAGCGTATGACACGATTTTAGAATTTGGCGCAGGTTCAGGTATTTTAGCTGCGGAATTATTGCAAACTTTAGAACAATTGGATTGCTTACCCGAACAATATTTAATTTTAGAGCTTAGTGCAGATTTAAAACAATTTCAGCAGGAAACCATCAAAAAGCATGTGCCACATTTGTTTGAACGGGTGCAATGGTTGCAAACTTTACCAGAACAGAAAATAAGCGGTTTCGTGATTGCCAATGAAGTGCTAGATGCGATGCCTGTGCAAAAATTTCAAGTGGCAGAGCATGGTATTGAGGCGTTTTATGTTGCGCTGGATGAGAATGAGCAATATATATGGCAAACAAAAGCTTATGACAATGCAGAGATTACAGCATTAGTTGATAAACATCAATTATCTGTTGGTTATGAGTCTGAATTTAATCCTCAGGTCAAAGGTTGGATTCAGGCGATTGCTGAGAGTTTGGAATCTGGCGTGGTATTGCTAATTGATTACGGCTATTTGCAAGATATTTTTTATCATCCGCAACGCAGCATGGGCACGTTAATGTGTCATTACAAACATCATGCACATACTGACCCTTTGATTCATGTTGGTTTACAAGATATTACGGCTCACGTAGATTTTTCAGCCGTAGGTAATGCCGCAATTGATTGTGGTTTACAAGTTGTGGGTTATAGTAATCAGGCTCATTTTCTCATCTGCTGTGGTCTATTACAAATAATGGAAAACATTGAGGATAAGGAAAGTAAAGCCTATTTTAATTTTAGTCAGCAAGTTAAAATACTATTGATGCCACAGGAAATGGGTGAAACATTTAAAGTCATGGCATTAGCAACCGAGGATTTTAAACAAGATTTATTAGGGTTT
>JAYQWJ020000516.1:0-2349 GCA_035829175.2 Candidatus Albibeggiatoa psychrophila | reverse complement strand
GTTTTGCCTATTATGCTTTGACATTGACCTTACCGAGGTTAAAGCATTAATGGGGAGGGATTCTAATGAAGTCTCAACATAAGCAGAGACAAAAATATGCAACCATGCAAACCTATGGACGTATGTTGTGGGCAAATTCACGCTTAATCTATTCAAAATTTACGGATAAAAATCTATGCCGTTTGTTGGATATACCATTAGCAATATTGGTGTTATTTCTTGTATCTCCATTGTTTCTAATTCGTCTTTTTCAATCTAAATGGTTTAATGATCCGATTTTCACCCAAAAAACCTTGATTGGTCAACAACGTCAGACATTCACCGCTTTTCAATTTACTCAATCTGGCATAGGGCAATCATTGCCAATTTTATGGAATATTCTTCGTGGTGAAATGGCATTTGCAGGACCACGCCCCTTAACCCTTATTGAAAATCAACAACTTCCATCTAAAGCCTTACTTCGGTTTGATGCCATCCCCGGTTTATATTCGATTCACAGCTTAAAACAAGCGACGGGTATTGCTTACGAGTCTGAAATTGAGAATGACCTTGAGTTTGTTTACAACACTTCATTTACCAATAAATTTAGTTTAATCCTAAAAGCATGGCTTAGTGGTGGCAGTCGCAAGCAAGTGGTTGAATTGCCTACGCCGCAAAAAATTGACCTTTTAAAAATTCCATTACATAACACAACGATGAATGAGGCGATTGAACATATTATTCATAGCGTTGAGACTGATACACAGCAATTTATTGCTTTTGCGAATGCGGATTGTTTAAATGTTGCGTGCCAAAACCCTAAATATCAAAATGTTTTACAACATCAAGTACATCGAGTATTAGCTGATGGCAGCGGCATACGCATGGCTTGCAAAATGTTAGAGGTCAATTTATTAGCCAACGTGAATGGCACGGATTTATTTCCGCAGCTTTGCCAAACGATTGAGCATAAAAATATCAGTATTTATTTACTTGGCGCAAAAGATGGGATTGCACAAGCCGTTGCCGATAATATGCAGCAGCGTTTTCCAAACTTGAATATTGCAGGTACGCAGCACGGTTATTTTAGTGAGCAACAAACGCCTGAGATAATTGACGCGATAAACCAATCAAAGGCAAATATTTTGCTTGTTGCTTATGGAGCACCGCGCCAAGAATTATGGATTGCAGAACATAAAGACCAATTAGAACCTGCAATTTGTATGGGTGTTGGCGGCTTATTTGATTTTTACTCTGGGCGCATTCCTCGCGCTCCACTTTGGTTGAGGGAATTGGGTATGGAATGGGTATGGCGATTATTGCAAGAACCAAAGCGTATGTGGAGGCGTTACATTATTGGTAATCCTTTATTTTTATATCGGGTATGGCGACAAGTCCGTGCAAAAAAACAACAAATAAAGACCTCTCCTATGAACCATTATTTTACAGATTCGGCATTTTCACGCATTGGGCGTAATGTGCGTTTTCATTGGCTATGTTGGCAGGTGTTTTTAGTCAAATATTTTAGTCCTGCGATGAAGCGTTTAATTGATATTATTGTTTCGGGCAGTATGTTGCTGTTATTAGCCCCATTTATGCTGATGGTTGCGATGGCGATTCGGATTGATACAGTGGGACAACCCTTATTTTTCCAAAAAAGAACGGGGAAAGATAGTAAGGTTTTTCGGATGTGGAAATTTCGTTCAATGTATCAGGATGCGGACGCACGTAAAGCGGCATTAATGAAACAGAATGAAATGGAAGGTGGTGTATTATTTAAAATGAAAAAAGACCCACGGATTACACCTGCGGGTGAGTTTATTCGTAAGTTTTCGATTGATGAATTGCCACAATTTTGGAATGTATTTAAAGGGAGTATGTCATTGGTTGGGCCAAGACCACCTATTCCGTATGAAGTGGCGCAATATACTGCTTATCAACGTCAGCGTTTGGGGATTGCCCCGGGGATTACGTGTATTTGGCAAGTGTCTGGACGTTCTGATATTCCGTTCCCACAGCAAGTTGAAATGGATTTAGATTATATTAATCAGCAGTCATTTTCTTTCGATATTATTTTGATGTTTAAAACCATTCCAGCGGTGCTAAAAGGTCGTGGAGCTTATTGATTCTGACAGCATTTACGGGGTTTAATATAAGGTGGAATAGCGCAATGTTTTCCACCGAATGTCAATTTATAATATTTCAATACTTCGGACAGTTTTTAGGAATTATTAAATATTTCAATAAGTTACAAATACAAGCATTCTTTCGTAAAACCCGACATTCCGCAGTTAACGAAATTTTTAGATTATTTTCAATGTCATTTCACAGATTTAGATTTTCCATTCTGCAACTTTCAAAAGAAAAAAC
>JAYQWJ020000515.1:0-6152 GCA_035829175.2 Candidatus Albibeggiatoa psychrophila | reverse complement strand
AGAAAGTCCGTGGATGCAAATGTTCTGGAATGCTCGGCGTTGGGTTGGATAGTTTACTGAGAACAGATAAGGAGAGAAGAATCAATATTACTCTTCCCTCCTTTATTTTAGGTTAGCGTTTAGAAGGTTGGAATACGATTGGTAAGTAATCCGTTGCTACAGGTGACTGTAACTCTGAATTTCTACCTCTGGAACGAATGCCTCTTCTTGAGCGAACACCGCCTTGAGTGACTTCATAGCCCATCGTATTGACTGGTATAATCGTACCTGAACTGTCTATTTCAAAGACTGTCCATAATGTACCTTCTTGGTTAGGCACACCAAAGCTCGCAACCTTAGTTCCACTGCTATACACTTCGACTGTTGCACCTGTTTGAGAAAGTACATTGCTAGCACTCAAACCTGCACTCTTGTAATCATGTACAGAGAATCTATATGGTTCACTAGAGGGACGATATTCACCAATGCTAATTACTTCAGCACTCACACCATAACGGTCGTCATAGTCAAGTCGTGCATAAGGTTCTTCCCAAAGCTCATCTGCTCCATGATTTGCAAAAGAAACATGAAAACGCTCACCTTGATAGGTTGGACCTGTTAAGTGTGCATCTAAATCATAAGGCACTTGAGACCAGCGTAAAATTACTTGGAATGCAGAATTTTCTGTATTTGGCGCAATTGCTATACCTAGGTTATTATCTTGACCCGTGATAACAATAGCGGGTATAGAACGATAGACATAATCTCCAGCAAACTCCCCAGAAACCCGTATAGTATAGTTACCAGCACTTAGGTTTTCTAAAATAACATTACCTGATGTGTCCGTTGTTGCATAAGCAGCTACTTCTTCATAGCTGTCAATGTAGCGGTAAGCAGATACATATAGCTCAGGGATACCTTCATTAGTTAAAGGGTTGGTAATTGTTGCAGTAACATTGCTGAGACCTTGAGCCGATAATGGTACAAGTTTAATTGGGTCTATATTTCCAACTTCACCAGAAGGAGCATTCAAACCAAAGACTTTTTCAGCAATATAGCCATCCGCTTCAATGCTTAATTGGTAATTGCTTCTATATCCGCTTGGAATAATATCAGTTTCAAATACACCATTTACAGTGGATTTTTCAGTTGTACCTAATACAGGTGTTCCAATTGATGAAAGTAATTTCACTCTTGCACCTGTAATCGGTAATCCTGTTACTGCATCAGAAATAGTGCCTTTCAACTGACCAAAATTGTAATCATCCAATGTTGGAGCAGGAGGTGCTGCAACTGTAGCAGATGCTTGAGGTATTTCCGACTCATTTGCGATATTGGCGAATTCTGAATCACCTGTTAATGCAACATCTAAAATACAATTTTCCAAGATGATGAGGTCAGTGACACCTGCACTACGACAAATTTGTTCAGCAGCAGCGCGGTCTTCAGCAGTCAGGTCTGTTGATTTGGCTAAAATATGAGGGAAGTCTTTATCTGTAAAAGATGCTGTTGTTTCGTATTCAGCATAATCAAACAGTGACTCTTCTTGGGTAATACGCCAACTATCTGCAAAATCTGAGTACATCGCTTCAAAACTCAAGTTTGAACCTAAAACTGTACCATCTTGTTTTGCAATATCGTTATTTGTATCACCATCTGCATTACCTAGCAAACCAACAACATTACCTCTTTGAGTTCGGCTGATAGCAACTCTTACAGCTAAAGCATTGCTACCAAAAACTGTAACATAGCCTTCAGTATTAGGCCATACGACATAATAACGAGACAAAATTTTTGTAATGCTACCTCCTTGCGGTAACGTGGTTATACCTTTTGGTAAGTCTTGAGGTACACCATTGATACTCACAGGAGGGTTTTGACCTGCATAAAAACCTACTCTATCGCCAGCGACATTCATTGCAGCAGCTTGGTTGATTGATACATCATTGCTACCTTCAACAGGTAACTGACGCACTTGAACGTTGAAAGTATCGTTTGGCAGGATTGATTTCACTAAAGTAAATTCACCAGCTGCTTGGAAGCTATAGTTTAGATGGTCAAAAGTACGCAAGTGAGGGTCGCCATTAGAGTCTGCTTTTTCTCCATTTTCTGGCGGGGGAGGAGGTGTTAGCTCTTCAGGGTCTTCCTCTTCTGGTCCTACTGTCACAGTAGCACTTGTAAATTGTCGTCCAAGCTTACCTGGAATTCGACTATTTCCTGAAAAGAAAATTGTATAGCTGCCTTCTTCACTCGCTGTAAATGTTCCTTTTTTACTACCGCTTACACTGGCTTTATTTGGAGGATAAACATCCCAACTAATTGAGCCATCGTTAAATGGGTTTCTTGTACCATCTTCAGTACTTGCATTTAAAGATATAGACTCATTTACTTCTCCACTAGCATTACTTAACTTGAGAGTTGGTAAGCTAAATAATACCCATTTCGGAGATTCCCAAATTTGAGTTTTACCTAGTACAACGAAATTTCTAAAGAATAAATCTAGAGAAGCACTTACAAAAGCTTGAGCTTGTAAATCTGCATCAAAACGAGTAAGTTGTGTTTTTGAATAACCCCAACTTTCCAATATATCAGCATGGCTGACACTTTCAGCAGCTATTGTACCAGTTAAAAATGGCTCAACAGAAAGATTACCAGTCACCACTTTATAAAATCTTACTTTAATATTAGGAATAAGCCTTACTGAACCTACTACTTTGCCATGAACACTAATATCAGCGGTAAAACTTCTGGTAAAATCAGCATCCATAATATTTTCCCAATTTTTTGTATTTGGATTCCACTCGACTCCTAGTTTCAACGTGGCAATTGCATTTGCAATCGCTTTTGCTTTAATTTCAGAAGAAGCACTTGCACTTAATTCAGCATTAAGACTCAAAGTTGTTGCTTGGAAAACAGGTACACCTCCAATTAAATATCGAGTTGTAAAAGTTTTCTTGAATATTTTATATTCTTTTGTTAAAGAACCTGATGCTGCAAAGTTATAATATGCTCCAAGTTGTGCTTTTAAGCTACCTGTAGCAACAATTCGAGCTTTAGTGACAGTAAAATCTCTAAATAGTCCACCTTTCCATTCAAAATCTGTATTAAGCGAAGGAGTAAATGTTACACTAGCTTCCACTGATGCGCTTTCGCTACTTTTACGTGTTGCTCTTGAACCACTACTTGAATGTTCATTATAATCATGATGTTTTGCAACGAGAAAATCATCCAACCATTGCACTTCATATTGATTATCATCTACATTTGACCGTAGAGATTTTGAGCTTCTTGTAGTTTTGGATGAAGCATTAAGTGCAGCATCTTTAATATCAAATAAATCAAGTTGACTATGAATTTCACCAGACTCTATTACATCAGATAAAATGGCATCACTAGTATTAACCACTAAACCCTGAGCAGTATTTGCAACCGAGTCCACTTTGCGCATATAAACATCATCAGCCGTATTAAGAAATAATACATTGCCAACAGTAGGTTCAGTACCACCTGTAGGATAAGTAAATACAACACCATCTTGAGTGGTTGCACCTGATAAATTCAATTGTTTATCTTCTATAAACTGTGTTGTGGTACTTAACTCTACAGGATTAGAGAAAGTCGTTAATGTACGATAATCTCGTTCTTTACTCCGATTGCCATCTTGGTCTAAAGCAATCACCAATAAATTGTAAGTTGTTGCTGTTGTTAAACCAGACAAATCAACTTGATTCAATCCTGTTACAGATGTGTATAAGGTTTGTGGCAATGGGTCAAAATTTGGCGTATCAGATAAATGTATCTCATATATCATTTGGTCTGATGGGGTTTTATTATCAGAAGCAGGTAGCCAAGCAATAGAAGCACTGTCCACATTAGTTGAAACAATTTGCACCACACCTGGGAAATAAGGTTGTTCACCTGCGTCTACTTCTAAACTAACAGGCTGTGGACTATAAATAATATCGCCATTTTCTAAACGATAAGCAATATGGAAATAATACATCCCCGGTTGCGTTAACTGCTCTTGCTCAAACTCAATTGCAACCGTTTCTTCCAGTGTGACATTCGTTCTAAACGCAGTTAATAACTCAGGCTGCCAACCTTCTCCAGGTACATACATTTCAGCAGGTTGTTGCTCTGATGCAGGTAAATACCAATCCAATGGAAAAAATTCATTAGTCAAATCAATCAATGAATAAGAAGAATCTCTATCCTCGGCATAAGGTGCAGGTGGCTTATCCATTGCCATAACCAACAATACATCTACATTCTGACCAATATGTTCTGCTTGAGGTTTAATCTCTGATTGAATAGCAAAAGGTTCATAATGTGTTGCTTTGTTATTTGCTAAAAGCCCATTATCCGAGACAGAAATACCACCAAAGAATTTTGTCGTTCTATTCCATTGTTGGCTTGCATTCTCTGCTGTAATAAGAATTGAATTACCTTGCTGTGGATGGATAAGCTCAGTAAGTCCTTGTGATGGTGGTGTAACGACTACAGGAGTTGTTGAATCGTCAGCAGAAGTTGCTACAGTAATCGGGATATAAAACTGTTTACCATTACACTCTAGCGGGTAAGAAATATCTGCATAATCAGGTGCATTAGTTTGTAAATTCAATGTTGCATTGCGAATACCTAACTCAGTCGGAGTGCATTTGATTTTAATTTCATCTGATTTACCCGCAGCAATATCTAATGGCAATTCGGTTTCTAACAAATAATCATCGGCATGTTCACCTTCAATGCTGCCAGAAGAAATAGTTAAGGGAACTTCTTCACCTTTTTCATAAATTTTAAGATATTGAGCAACTGAATAGTTTTTAAGTTCTCCCTTATTTACAAACGCATTGTGTAAATTAATGATTTCATCAGGAGAAGGGTCAGAATAAAATTCAGGTGCAGTAGGAGTCAAAGCTTGTTGATAATCTCTTTCAGTGCTGTAATTACCTTCCGTATCTTTAGCAACAACTAGCACATAATATTTTGTACGTGGTGTTAAATCGTTTACAGTATAGGAAATATCACCAGTAACAGTACCATGTAAAGTTTCATCACTAGGGCTAAAGTTTGGTTTATCAGAAAGATGTATCTCGTAAACAATTTCTTCACTTGGTGATGCACTACTGGTAACAGCAGTCCATTCAATATCAAGCGTTTTACCATTTTTAACTTTAACTATCGTTGTGCTAGGAAAGTAAGGAAGTTGTTCTAATATAGGTTGGCTAAAAATAGCAGGACTAGTATCAGATTCGTATGTTAACGTTGTCTTGTAAACATTGATTTCGCTAACTTGTTCTGTTGCACTATCTAAGTAATAAACATGAGGTAGCTCAACATTACCTGTTTCTGGGTCAAAAGTAGACTCAACGACTTTAGTAGGTGTTTCGACCTCTTGAGCACCAATAAACTCGAAAGTTGAATCATCAACATTGTAGGTTAAGTCTGCTGAATATACTTCTATCGTGTTAGTGTCATTTAACTTGATAGATGGGATATGCAGTATTCCTGTACCTATATCATAAATAGGATACTCCTCTACATGTTTTGGTGGAAAAGTATCATCGTCTGCGTAGGCAGATCTAAAAAAAATAACACAAAGAAAAATATAGGATAAAATCTTTATATTAACTTGCTTCATCATCAAAATACCTTATGTATTGAAAGACTAAATATTAAACCTAAAATACATAAATAATCAATCATTCATAATATTAAACGATTTGCAAATTATTTATCAAAAGTAAAATTTCAAAAAAAACAATATTATATATTTTTCTGGTATTTTTATATGGTAGTCATTTTTTTAATTTAATGATTTATTATAGCCATATTCAGTGAAGAACTGGGCGCGGTGATTGAAGTCAATAATGAAGACGTGGACACAGTACAAAATTACTTCATTCAAAATACCCGTTTATCGATTCACGCTATTGGCACACCAAACGATACTGATACGTTAAATGTGTATCATCAAAGCATGTTGTTATTGAACAAGCCGCGTGTTGATTTGCGTCAAGTGTGGAGTAAAATTAGTTATGAAATCCGTAAGTTACTTGATAACCCACAATCTGCCCAACAATAATATGATGCTTTAGCCAATCCAAACAGTTTATTAATGGGTATCGCGGGGATGTCTAATTTAGATGGACGTTTCATGATTATGATGCCTC
>JAYQWJ020000514.1:0-6710 GCA_035829175.2 Candidatus Albibeggiatoa psychrophila | reverse complement strand
GATTTAGTCTCAACCTTAGTCATTGGCTTTAAATCAGCTTTGGGTCTAATCGGCTGATTGATAGGTTTTGTTGATTTCTCAGCGGGCAAAAGCTTAGGTTCTACTGCTTTAGCAATTGCTGGCGGTTCAGCTTCGGCAGTGTCATGAATAAAATCAAGCGTTGTATCATTACTTGGTCTGAGTGGTTGATTCAATGCTGATGTTTTTCGAGCAGGCTTTTTAGGCAATACTAGCCGCTGTGATATTACAGTAGGTTTCGATGCTTCAGGCTTTGATTCCACCGTTTTAAAATAAGTGGTTTCTAGTTCAAACAAAAGTTGTTCTGTAGGCTGTAAAAAATCAAACAGTTTTTGAATCCATTCATCTCCCCAGAAAATAAAGCAACTCGATTGTCCGATCAGAATCTGCTGTCTAATATATTCCAATTGGGTTTTATCAGCGTCTGAAACTTGAGTTTGAGTCAATTTTTCATAACGTTGCCGAACCTCACGCATTTTGGTAATCGCATTGCGTTGTGCATCCGAACCACCCCAATCGGTTAAACCATAACCCGAAGTAGAGCCAGTATTCCAAGCCCCCGCTTCAATATTGGCTCGCATCTCTGCGGGATATTGTTTCAGATATTCGCTGATGCCAATCGGCAATACGGGATATTCTCCATTTTCAGCATGTTCGAGATAAGGTGCAACAAAACGTCCGAAAAAGCCTTCTTCTTCCAAACGAAACCAACGCTTATTTTCTCCATTTGACCATGTTGATAGTAAACGCGGGGATTCAGGTCGCGCAGAATGCCAAACTTGATGCTGCACTTCATGTGCAAACCACACTGGGTCTAAACCCGTCTGTTGAGCACTAGAAACATCTCGATTCATTGGAATTATGGTAATACTAACTCCTTGATATTGTGCAACATAAGGTTGAAAAACATCAAGTGATTCATGTTCAGGCTGCACGCTGCTGGCATCAATCAAGACATATTCATACCCGGTTTTGACTAGCGCGGGAATCATTTGCATTGAAAATGCCATTTCAGGCGGTAAAAAGCCTCGCGGTGCACGCCCAAACAATTCAAGCATCAAATCCCGTTCAAGTTGTAATTGTTGTTCCCAATCCGCAGGGGCAATTAAAGGAAAAATGGGGTGATACATACCAACGCCGAGAAATTCAATATTTTTAGCCAGCCGATAACTTTTCAACATCGCAGGAATGTCGATATATTGGCTGTATTGTTCAATTATTTCAGGCTGTTGTAATTGTTGAAGTAGTAGCCCTGAGAACGCAACATGAAATTGAGCAATATTGGTATATTTGTGAGCAAAGCGTGTAATACGGTCGTAACAGTGAATAATTTGCTCTGCTTCTTTGGGATTAGTCTCTATCAATAATTGTAGATTATTCGGCGGTTGATGCAAATGTAGCGTTAGTGCATGAAATATTTGCGGCATAATGCCCTCCATCATGGTGGCAATTTTTGATTTATTTTTAAACCCATTTTAGCAGATTGTAATATAAGCGTTTCTAATTTTAGCGTGCCAACATTTAATCTATCTATGACTTCTAAATATTGAAATATAATGAGTGAGATTATTTTCACCTAAACAATGTTTGTTATGATTTTTAATCTTTTATAATCAATTACTTAAATAATCTTTAACTGTCAGCAAAAATAGAAGTCACGGATTTTAAATTTAGGCGATTTCTTGCATCGAATACAAATTAAATTTTATGGAGAGTTTGAAGTTTGTGAGAAGGATGAATATGGCGGAACAAAAAATAATATAATTATAACAACACTTTGGACGATTTTTATCGTCTTTTAAAAATTATCTGAACCTATTGAAACTAAACGTGATGATCTAAAAAGTATATTGCAGCTTTGCATAAAAACTTCTGGGTATTTCCATAGCTTCAATACCTGATGTCGTGACAAATTCACGATGCTGCTTATCCAATATATTGCGTATACCTATATTGAGATGCGTATTTCTGGATGTTTTCCAACCCAAATTACTATCCCAACGAGTATAAGCTTCAATGTCGGTATCTTCTACATTTCCCATATAATAAACACTATTATCCCATGTTAATTGTGGATTAATATTCCAGTATATTTGAAAGTTAGCTTGGTCTTGTGCTGAGAATGATTCGTCTTTAAATGATTCTGGCTCTTTTAAATAATTATATTTCGCCGCTATTTTTACATCCTCGGTCGCTTGCCATTGCATTGTTAGTGCGCCGCCATAAGACTGTCCTTGAATAATATTCTCATTGTAGTAATACAAACTAGGTTGTGGATAAGAGACAAAACTGGGTTCACCAGCACTAATAATACCATCATAATCATGAAAAAATAGGCTGGAATCTATAGACAAATGTGAGTTGGGGCGGAAGCGATAACCCAATTCATAAGCGATTAATGTTTCTGATTTTAAATCATCACGCCCACTCACATAAATAGGCATTCTAGGGCTACCCGTTTTTAAATGAAAATCACTGTCGGTGCGCGAAGGGGTTTTAACTGCACGCGAAATAGCTCCCCAAACACTATGATATTGATCTGGCGACCATAACATCCGCACCGTGGGTTGTATTTCAAAGCCTGTATAATTATTATGTTCTAGCTTTGTACCCCAAGTAAAACGCCATTTTTCAGCAAGTTGCCATTCATGTTGTATAAATGCGCTGAATAAACTATCTTTACGTTGCTCTGGTGAATAAGAGACTGTTTTTATTCCCTGAATATCATCTTGCGTATAGCGTAATCCTAAACCCCAAATAACTTCATGTTGTTGCCAATGTCTAATATTATATTGGAAGTCTATATCGACTAAATCCCGACTTTCTGTATATAAAATATCGTCTCTATCTGTATGAGTATAATAACTTTGCAGCTGCAACAAGTCATTATCCATTAAATTCCGTTTCCAACGACCTAAAAGATGAAAGTTTTTAGCTTGCACTTGTTTATTACGGTCTGACTTTGAGTCAAATCTATCATATTGACTTTCATAATATCCAGTTTCCATACCCCATGTATCTTCTTGTGCCGACTGATCTATGCGTAAGCCAATTTGTCGTGTTTCCCAATTTTCTTGTTGTTCATCCCCCAGCGCATTAATAAAATCATCATTTTGGCGTAATTTCCCATAAACTCGATAATATCCTTGAGATAGCTTTCCCCCATAACGCACACCAACAACCCCTTTTTCCTCACCTGAACCCACTGTTGTGCTAACTAATCCGCCTTGTGTATCACAGGTTCGTTTTGTAATAATATTAATTATGCCATTAACTGCATTCGCGCCCCATAACGATGCCCCCGGTCCCCGAATCACTTCAATTCTTTCTACATCTTCCAATAATAAATCTTGAGAATCCCAATTCACTTCTGAACGCAATGGGGTATACACCGTGCGCCCATCAATCATAACCAATAATTTACTGGCAAAACGATTATTAAAACCTCGCGCAGAAATCGCCCATTTATTACTATCAATTCTGGCGACTTGAATCCCCGGCACTAAACGCAAAGCTTCGGGTAAAGTTGTAATACCTGCTCTACGAATTTCTTCTTGCGTTACCACGTAAGATGCCGCAGCCGTTTCCATGATTGTCTGAGATTTTCTACTTGCAGAAGAGACGGTAATCACTTCGACTTCATATAATTTTTCTAAGCTAAGGCTTCTTAATTCCGTAAGTATACTGCTTGTTGATGCTTTCACTTCAGCCATAGCATAGGGCGCGTAGCAACAAATAATAAACATAATCATTTGAATTTTTTTCATGACAAAATCTTGAATAAGTGGATGGATAGAGAGTTTTGCACGGTAGGTCAAAATGGATAAAATAGTGGATAGAATAGTAAAATCAGAAACCCATGAGAACGTATAGAGTAACGGAATGAGCTGGAGAATAATAGCTTAAACAGAATCAGTCCCACGAAAATGACTAGAACATGAAGCTCTGAAGGAACTAGATCAAGAAATTTAACCGTAAACATATAAAAATAATGAAATGCACCTAAAGAACAAAAACTGGAAAATTAGCAATTAGCCAAAGAACAAATTTATGTTGAACACAGCATGGGCGGTATGAAACACTATCAAATTTTAATGGAGCGTATTCGTATACATACTGCCGATTTATACGATAAAATAGCTGTTGTTTGCGCTGGTTTATGGAATTTCAATCTAAGCAAATAAATGCAAGCAAATGTAAATAAGTGCTTGGTTTTTAAGGTTGCAACAACTCTATCAAGCAGGCTAATATATATAAAAAGTAGGGTAATTCCGAATTTAAGGGCTTACTCATAAAAAATTTGTATTTTTGCATTTAATTTATTTTAGAATAAGTACATCGAGTGCTCATTAGTATTTTTTACCTTAAATCCATTCTTTATTTGCATCGTAAAAACAGATTGTTAGCTTTAAAATGCTTGCTATTACTATGCGAACATCATCATGGTACTTTCTTCTTTCAATAACTTTAGTTTATAATAAAAAACAATTATAAGAATGATTAGGTTTTCTGTTAGAACTTTAGAAAATACCTTTATGCTACGTTTTGTAAGTAAAGCCATTGCTTATGAAATTTTAGAGATTCAGAGAGAAGGCTGTGTTTCAAGCTCAGTCTATAATAAATAATAACTATTATTAGGTTTCATACCCGCCCATTTTATGGTCAAAACAACCTATAAATTAAGGAGATAGTGTAATGTCAGAGGAAAAAATCTACGACATACTTCCAGAAGCTGCGGCTAGAGCGCACATTTCAGATGAAAAATATAAAGAAATGTATGATCGTTCTATCAACGACTCTGACAATTTCTGGGCTGAGCAAGCTGATGAGTTTGTAACTTGGTTCAAAAAATGGGATACAGTGCAAGACTGCGATTACCATGAAGGCAGAATTCGTTGGTTTGAAGGCGCAAAACTTAATGTTTCTTATAACTGCTTAGATCGCCATTTAGAAACACGCGGCGACCAAGTGGCTATCATTTGGGAAGGCGATGATCCTAATGATGACAAAAAAATCACTTACAAAGAATTACATGAAGAAGTGAGCCGTTTAGCTAATGTGCTTAAATCTCGTGGTGTTAAGAAAGGTGATCGTGTTTGTCTTTATTTGCCAATGATTCCTGAAGCAGCAGCGGCGATGTTAGCATGTACTCGCGTTGGTGCAGTTCACTCTATCGTATTTGGTGGTTTCTCTCCAGAAGCATTAAGAGATCGTATTGTCGATTCTGATTGTAAAGTGGTTATCACTGCAAATGAAGGTTTACGTGGTGGTCGTCGTGTACCATTAAAAACAAACGTAGATAAAGCCGCTAGTAACACATGTGTAGAATCAATCATCGTTGTACGACGTACTGATGGTGACGTGCCTATGCAAGATGGGCGTGATATATGGTATGAAGAAGAAATGGCTAAAGTTTCTCCTGAATGCCCACCTGAAGAAATGGACTCAGAAGACCCATTATTCATTCTTTATACTTCTGGTTCAACAGGCAAACCTAAAGGCGTTCAGCACAATACAGCGGGTTACTTGTTATATACAGCAATGACGCATAAATACATCTTTGACTATCACGATGGTGATGTTTATTGGTGTACAGCTGACGTAGGTTGGGTTACAGGTCACTCTTACATCGTTTATGGCCCATTGGCTAACGGTGCAACGACATTAATGTTTGAAGGTGTTCCAACGTATCCAGATGCAAGCCGTTTCTGGAATGTGTGTGAAAAACATAAAGTGAACATTTTCTATACAGCGCCTACTGCGATCCGTGCATTAATGGGTCAAGGCGAAGATTTTGTTAACAAATGTGACTTAAGTGCCCTTAAATTATTAGGTTCAGTCGGCGAGCCAATTAACCCAGAAGCATGGGAATGGTATTACCGTGTCATTGGTAAAGAAAAATGTCCAATCGTTGATACATGGTGGCAAACTGAAACAGGTGGCATTTTAATCTCACCTCTTCCGGGTGCAACTAAATTGAAACCGGGTTCTGCAACACGTCCTTTCTTTGGTGTTGAGCCAGCATTGGTCTCTAACGAAGGCGAAGAATTAGAAGGCGCGGTTGAAGGTAACTTGATTATCAAGCGTGCTTGGCCTAGTCACATGCGTACTATCTTTGGCGATCACCAACGTTTCATTGATACTTACTTGAAAACATACCCAGGTAACTACTTCACAGGTGACGGCGCACGTCGTGACGAAGATGGCTACTATTGGATTACAGGTCGTGTTGATGACGTAATCAATGTATCTGGTCACCGTATGGGTACAGCTGAAGTTGAAAGCGCGTTAGTATTACATGATGCGGTTGCAGAAGCAGCGGTTGTGGGCTATCCACATGACATTAAAGGTCAAGGCATTTATGCTTATGTTACTTTGATGGCAGGCATTGAACCAACTGATGATTTACGCAAAGATTTGGTTAAATTAGTTCGTGCGGAAATCGGTCCTATTGCATCTCCAGATGTGATCCAATGGTCTCCGGGTTTACCTAAAACACGTTCTGGTAAAATCATGCGTCGTATTTTACGTAAGATTGCGGCAAATGAAGTGGATGCTTTAGGCGATACTTCAACTTTAGCTGATCCTAGCGTTGTTGATGATTTAATCGATAATCGTGCAGTTAAAGGCTAAGTTTTAGCTTGATTAATGTAGGCTGGGTTTTGTTACAAAGCTCAGCCTATATATTTATT
>JAYQWJ020000513.1:0-4507 GCA_035829175.2 Candidatus Albibeggiatoa psychrophila | reverse complement strand
CCTGCTTGCTGCATGGCTTTATCAACTGTAGCGCGATGTTCTTCACTCAAAGGCAATAAAGGTAAACGAATGCCTTCGCCCATCAAGCCTAATTTATATACCGCATATTTCACAGGAATTGGATTAGATTCAACGAATAAGTTTTTATGCAAACCCATCAGCTGTTGATTGAGTTCTTCAGCTTCTGCTTTACGACCTGCTAAGCCATGTGCAATCATTTCGTGCATCATTTTCGGCGCAACATTGGCCGTCACGGAAATCGTACCTTTGCCGCCTGCATAAACAACATCAAGTGCCGTCGCATCATCGCCGCTGAGAATCACAAAATCATCGCTGGCAAAACAAGTTAAATCCTTGATTCGCTGTGTATCAGTCCAAGCCTCTTTGATACCAACAATATTTTTAATTGTAGAAAGACGTTTCACGGTCTCTGGTAACATATCACACGCGGTACGTCCCGGTACATTGTATAAAATGACAGGAATATCAAGTGCTTCTGCAACCGTTTTATAATGCTGATATAAGCCTTCTTGAGTTGGTTTATTATAATAAGGCGTGACGAGTAAACACGCATCTGCACCATCGGCTTGTGCTGTCTTGCTTAATTCAATCGCCTCAGCAGTTGAGTTTGAACCTGTTCCCGCAATCACAGGCACTCGCTTATCTGCAAATGCCACGACCTTGCGTATGACCTCAGAATGCTCTGTATTATTTAACGTTGCAGATTCACCTGTTGTGCCGACTGCAACAATGGCATCTGTTTGGTTTTCAATGTGAAATTCAACCAGACGGCGCAAATTATCATAATCAACTTGACCATCATCTGTCATGGGTGTAACCAGTGCTACAATACTGCCCTGAAACATTGAATTAGACTCCAGCTTTTACAAGTAACCAATTATGATACGTCGCTCATTGTGGAATGACAAGCTATACTTTTCCTGATTCTAGCTCATCTAAACGCTGCATAAGATGTAAAGCTAATTTGACAAAGTCCGCTTCTGTTAGAATACCAATCAAGGTATTGTCTTTAAGAACGGGTAAGCAGCCATGCTTTTGTTCTAACATGAATTTTGCGGCTTCTAATAAACTGGAATCTGCATAAGCAATCGTAATATCCGTTATCATGATTTCGCCCAAAGGGATTGCCGACTCTAATTCATCACGGGTATTATCATCAATGTCAGCTAAAGCAGATACCGAAACCTCTAAAATATCGTGTTTAGTAACTAAACCTACAAACTCTCCGTTATTATCTACGATAGGAATATGGCGAATTCGGTTATTTAACATCGCCTCTCTGGCTTCATGTACTGTGTCTGTCAGTGTCAAGGTGTAAAGTTGCTCACTCATTAAATCCTGTACCGTTATCATGCTTATTCCTTCTGGTTAACAATGAACAATTATCAGTGAACGCTAAACAATTATCAATGTGCAATTATTTATCTTTGTTTTACGGGAAGTATTGGCTAAAAGTGCTGGAATAAACGCTTTGCAAACCTCATCTATATCATGATATATGGTTGTCGGTTTTTATACTCATTTATATTTCTAGTCAGAAAACTTGCCACTATTATCTATAATAGTCATTTAAATTTAGCTTGTTATTGGTTTATCATATAGGCTTTGGATTGTTTGGAATTTGGTGTTTTATTGTCATCTATCACAAAAAATAAAAATATTATGGCTTTAAATTACACACTAAAAATGCTAAAAACTTAAAATAACTTGGCTTTCTGTATTAAAATATTGCAAATGCTCAATGAATCGTTAGAATCGTGTCATAGAAACACGTCAAAGTGAGAAAAATTTTGAAACTGTTTAAATTTAAACGCAAAATTGCTTATCAATTCACTTTTTACGTGATGCTTATCAGCTTTTTGATAACATTGCTTACAACTTCCATTCAGCTTGGGATGGAATATAGAATCGACATCAAAAATCTTGAAAAGTGGATACAGTATGTTGAAGTCAACTACTTAGATAGCATTAGTGAACATCTTTGGCTTGAAGAGTATGAACAGGTCGATTTGTTTTTACATGACATTGCTAATCTCTCGGATATGCAGCATGTTTATATTACTGATTCTAAAGGTGATATATCTTTAGAATATGGCAAAGCAAAGCAAGACTATCTACTTTTGCAACATAGATTTGAATTATTCCATAAACAGGATAATTTTAATGCTTTCGTAGGGCAATTGCATCTTGTCGCAACAACTGAAAATATTTATGGACGTTTAGTGAATCGTGCTGTTGTGGCTTTGATTGCCAATGCCGCCGCGATTTTTCTGGTTGCCATCTTTATTTTGTGGGGTTTCCATAAAATGGTGGCGCGGCACTTAAATAAAATTGCCATATATACGGAGCAACTTGAACCTGATACTTTAGACAATGTGCTCACTTTAGACCGCTCCCCACAATCTGACGACTCAGCAGCGGATGAATTAGAACATGTGATTACCGCTATCAATACCATGCGGATTAATTTGCAACGTTCGTATAAAGGCATGTGTGATAGCGAACAAGATAATCGCAATTTATTAAAAGCAACGTTGGTAGGGCTTTCATTATGGAAGCTTGATAATGGTGGTTTTGTGACTGTAAACCCGGCTTTTGCTCGCATTATTGGTTATCCCGTGACTGAAGTGCATCGCTTGAATTATTGGGATATTGTGATTGAAGATGATATTCAGACTGCAAAGCGTGAATTTGGACAATTAGAAGTCGGCAGTCAATATGGACCTGTTGAAAAAATTTATCAGCATAAAGATGGTTATACCGTTCCCGTGCGGATTTCAGCCTTGATTATTGAACGTGATAATGAGCTATACGCATGGTCTAATATTGAAGATATTACCGCTCAAAAACGGGTTGCTGAGGAATTGAAATCTGCCAAACATAAGGCAGAAGAAGCCAATTTAGCCAAAAGCCAATTTTTAGCCAATATGAGTCATGAGTTGCGCACGCCAATGAACGCTATTATTGGTTACAGTGAAATGTTGGAAGAAGAATTACGTGATGTGGCACTAGAATTAGATTTGGTTTCTGATGTCAAAAGCATTCATGCAGCTGCTAAACATTTATTGGGCTTAATCAATGATATTTTAGATATATCTAAGATTGAAGCAGGTAAAATGGATTTGTACGTGGAAACTTTTAGCCTTAATGCAATGATTGACAATATTGTTACCACGATTCAGCCATTGATAGAAAATAAAGCCAATACATTGAATGTGATACGTGGTGATTCTTTAGATGATATGCACTCAGATTTAACCAAAACTCGGCAGGTTTTATTAAATTTATTAAGCAATGCCTCCAAGTTTACTGAGCAAGGTCATATCACTTTAGATGCACAATGTTTTGAACGCGGCGAACATCGTTGGGTACGGTTTAGGGTTTCGGACGATGGCATTGGCATGACGACTGAGCAACAAGAGAAATTGTTCCAAAGTTTCACTCAGGCGGATGCGTCAACCACGCGAAAATATGGCGGTACGGGATTAGGTTTAGCCATTACAAAGCATTTTTCTCACATGATGCACGGTATGATTAGCGTAGAAAGTGAGTTTGGCAAAGGCAGTACCTTTACAGTGCAATTGCCTGCGGAGATTTCACCTCATGACTTGGACGAGGAAAAAGAAGCATTGCCTACATCAGGTGGCTTATCGATGCCTGCTGAAGGTGGAATTGTTTTGGTGATTGATGATGATACTGCTGCTCGAACTTTGTTAAAAACTTATTTAAGTAAAATTGGCTATCAGGTGGCGGTAGCTTCAAATGGGCAAGAAGGTTTGAAATTGGCGCGGAAATTACGTCCAAACGCGATTACTTTAGATGTGATGATGCCGGGCATGGATGGCTGGGAAGTGTTAAACCGTTTGAAACAAGACCCTGATTTAGCACATATTCCCGTTATTATGCTGACCTTGGTAGAAGATAAAGAGATTGGATATTCATTAGGTGCAGCTGAATATTTGACCAAGCCAATTAGCCGCGATCAATTAACTGCTGTGTTGCGTAAATATCGAGCTGAAAGACCGCCGTTTACTGTCATGGTTGCGGAAGATGATGAGCGTACCCGTGAAATGGTCACTCGGATGTTGAATAAAGCAGGTTGGCAAGTAATTGAAGCCGATAGTGGTGGTATGGCGTTGCGTTGTTTAGAGAAATATAATCCTGACTTGATTTTATTAGATTTGATGATGCCTGAAATGGATGGATTTGAATTTATTGCAACTTTACGCAAACATCAAGAATGGCGAAATATTCCCGTTGTGGTTTTAACTGCAAAAGATATTACGATTGAGGATAGAGTGTGGTTGAATAGTCGAGTTGATACGGTTTTCCAAAAAGGCGCGTATCATCGAGATGAGTTGTTGCGCCATGTTCGCGAGCTATTGGCAAAAACAACCCATAAAAAGACGCATTAACATTTGATTGTGCCGAGCAGTTCTTAATAGATTTTATTCTACGCTGCTATAATTTGAACTTTTAAACTGTC
>JAYQWJ020000512.1:0-7803 GCA_035829175.2 Candidatus Albibeggiatoa psychrophila | reverse complement strand
AATCAAAACATCAAGCAATAACGCCTTGGCACATCCTTCATAACAGTTTTGCGATAATACGCAGCACTATCACATGAGGAATATTGTCAAGACGCGCGGCATCACGAATTTACAAACGCATTGGCATCACAACAAATTTGGTCGTATCCGTATCTTTAGGTTTGATTAAACAACTACTGTCAGAATCCACAAAACATAATTGTGCTTCTTTGGTTTTAATCGCACCCAGTGCATCCTGTAAATAACTCACATTAAAGCCGATTTCCAAATTCTCGTCATTATATTCCACTTCACAATCAACTAACGCCTCTTCTTGCTCAGGATTCCGAGAAGTCACGCGCAATAAATTCTCACCCAACATCAACTTAATCCCGCGATATTTCTCATTACTTAAAATACTGGCTTGGGTCAAGGCATTTTTCAACTTACTAATATCCACTATCGCCACTTTATCAGGGTTCAATGGAATCACGTTATAATAATCAGGGAACTTACCATCAATCAATTTTGAGGTAATAATCAAGGTATCAGAAACCACAAATTTAATATGATTTTCATCCACAGAAATTTGCACCTCCTCACCTTCGCCACCGTCTAACATTCGCTCTAACTCAATCACCGCTTTTTTAGGCACAATCACCTTGATAGGCTCTGCATCACCCAAATCAAATGCCGTTTCAGCCAATGCCAAGCGATGCCCATCCGTTGCAACCACTGACAATCTATCTCTTTGTAAATCAAAACAAATCCCATTCAAATAATAACGCACATCATTATTCGCAATCGCAAACGAAGTCTGACTTAACAAATCACGTAAGGTGGTTTTTAGCAAACTAAATTGATACATTCCATTCATTTCAGGACTGACAGGGAAATCATTGGCGGATAAAGTCGACAAAGTAAAACGACTCGTGCCCGATTTGAGCACAATACGCCCATCACTTTCCTGATGCACTTGAACTCGATTTACATCATCTAAGGTTTTGACAATATCGAAAAACTTGCGTCCGGGAACAGTCGTTTCTCCCTCATGATCATCGCCTAAACCTGTCTCAATAGGTAAACGACACGAAATTTCGACTTCAGCATCTGTACCCGTTAAATGCAAATGTCTGTCTACAACTTTGACTAATACATTACTTAAAATAGCTAAAGTTTGGCGACTTTCAACCACACTTACGACGGTTTTCAATGGATTTAATAATTCTTTGCGCGGGATTTCAAAGTACAAAACAATGCCCTCAGTTATCAACAGTTCTTAAAGAGCTATTATAACTCAGAGCCGATTCATTGCGTAAGCAAACATGCAAAGATAACATGTTAAACTTTATATTCCGCGTGAAGATGAGAATTTAATATTGATGAACCCATTTTCGATACAGTCTAATTATCAGCCGCAAGGCGACCAACCACAAGCAATTCAAAAGCTATTGCAAGGCATTCAGCAACAACAACGTCATCAAGTTTTGCTCGGTGTTACAGGTTCTGGAAAGACCTTTACAATTGCCAATGTGATTGAAAAACTACAACGTCCGACTTTAGTGCTCGCGCCAAATAAAACCCTTGCTGCCCAATTATATAGTGAAATGCGTGGCTTTTTTCCACATAATTCTGTTGAATATTTCGTGTCTTATTATGACTATTATCAACCCGAAGCCTATATGCCCGCCTCCGATACTTATATCGAAAAAGATGCCTCAATCAATCAGCAAATTGAGCAAATGCGCTTATCTGCTACCAAAGCGTTATTAGAACGTCCTGACGCAATTATTGTCGCAACCGTATCAGCGATTTACGGCTTGGGTGATCCCGAATGGTATATGCAAATGGTGTTGCACTTTATTCGCGGCGAACAAATTGACCAACGGTTTATTTTGCGCAGATTGGCGGAATTACAATACACTCGCAATGATATTGTGCTTGAGCGCGGTTGTTATCGAGTTCATGGCGAAGTGATTGATATTTATCCAGCAGAATCAGAACGTGATGCGATTCGAGTCGAATTATTTGATGATGAAATTGAGCAACTCAGCTATTTTGATCCTTTGACAGGCAAGACTTTGCGTAAAGTGCCGCGTCTTACGGTTTATCCCAAAACCCACTATGTCACGCCACGTCATATTTTATTGCAAGCGATTGATCATATTAAATTAGAATTAAAGCAACGTTTAGAAAAATTGTATGAAAAAAATAAATTAGTCGAAGCCCAGCGTTTAGAACAACGTACTTTATTTGACATTGAAATGATTGCAGAATTGGGTTATTGCTCGGGAGTTGAAAACTATTCGCGTTATTTATCGCAGCGTGAACCGGGTGAGCCGCCACCGACATTATTTGATTATTTGCCTGCGGATTCGCTATTGGTGATTGATGAAAGTCATGTCAGTGTGCCGCAAATTGGTGGAATGTATCGCGGCGACCATTCGCGTAAAGAAAATTTAGTTGAATATGGTTTTCGCTTACCTTCAGCGTTGGATAATCGACCGTTAAAGTTTGAAGAATTTGAAAAGTTGATGCCACAAACAATTTACGTGTCAGCCACACCCGGTGCGTATGAATTAGAACACGCACAACAAATTGTAGAACAAGTGGTACGACCCACAGGCTTGATTGATCCTGAGCTAGAAGTTCGCCCCGTCGCCACTCAAGTCGATGACGCATTATCTGAAATTCATAAGCGAGTTGCAGTCAATGAACGGGTTTTAATTACCACTTTAACCAAGAAAATGTCAGAGGATTTAGCCGATTATTTAGCAGAACATGATGTCAAAGTGCGTTATTTACATTCAGATATTGATACGGTGGAACGGGTTGAAATTATTAGAGATTTACGTTTAGGTGTGTTTGATGTGTTGGTTGGGATTAATTTATTGCGTGAAGGTTTGGATATGCCTGAAGTGTCTCTGGTCGCGATTTTTGATGCTGATAAAGAGGGCTTTTTGCGTTCGGAACGTTCTTTAATTCAGACCATTGGTCGAGCCGCACGACATTTGAACGGTAAAGCGATTTTATACGCGGATAGAATCACCAATTCAATGCAAAAGGCAATAGATGAAACTGATCGCCGTCGTGCCAAACAAACTGAGTTTAATCAAAAGCATGGGATTACGCCACAAAGCATTCAAAAACAAATTTTTGATATTTTAGAAACAGCACAAGAAGAAGATAATAAAGTTGATTATTATGCGAAAGTGGCTGAAGAAGCAGAGACTTATGGCACATTAAGCCAAGCGGCATTAGATAAGAAAATTCAACAGTTAGAAAAACAAATGTATCAACACGCGGAAAATTTAGAATTTGAAGAAGCGGCCAAAGTGCGTGATGAAATCCATCATTTACGGAATAATAGCTTGCAAATTGTTTGATATCTTGCAGTTTTAAGGAATAAAAATAAAACAGTCCGTATATTTCAAGGAGTGCAAAACTTGTTTTGCTGGTGCAGAATAAATTCCGCACTCCTGAGTTATCAAATTTCTATTCCTAATTATTTGATAATCATTCAGTTTTAGAAGCCCAAATATAATACTGCGGCTCACCTAAATAACCGTATAATTTTGACCAATAATGACATAAACAAGCATCGGCAAAACCGACTTCACGCAATTGTGTTAAAAAATCCCAGCCAAAATCATTGAAAACCAATGAACCTTGCTCTGAAATAGGATTGCCATGATAAGCAGGTTCTAAATAATGTTCTAACTGACCTTGTTTGATTTCAGCACGGCGCACCGTTTGTTCAGATTTAACATGGAAAGGAATCGATAAAAACAACTCGCCTTCAGGTTTTAAAACCCGATAAATTTCTTGCAAGGCTTTTTTCGGTTGGTTGACATGTTCCAATACATCATTTGACATGATTAAATCTAAACTGCTGTCAGCAAAACTTAAATTTTCCAGATTTTCATGCCGCATATTTTTAATATGTCCATCTTGCAGCGTACCGCCTTCAACATCTTCGCCTAAATATTCGCTACCAATACAGGTAACATCTTTAAAAGACTCAAAATAATTGACCAGCCATTGATAAACGGGAGTTACTTGCTCCGTCGCATATAAGGTTAATGGTTCGTCATTGACTTCACGCCGTTCATGAACACTGTGTTTAATCGCATGAATAATCGCCCGTTGTCGGTTATTTAAATCGCATTGACATAAAAGCCGTTCACGCCAATTGGGTTGCCAGCCTTTTTCAGTTTCAACACCACCAAATTGCTTATCAACTAAGAACATTGAATACGCATCACAGCCTTTACAAATACCGCTAAATTTAAATGATTCTTGCCCAGCATGTGGCTCGATTAAGTTTTGTTCAAATTCACGGCGTGCTGCAAATTGCCCATTTAAATAATATTGTTCAAATGAGGCATAATCATAAAATTTTTGTACTATCATTGCTGATTCATCTCTGCTAATTTTTTGGATGCTAAGCGGGCAACAGATTGTTGTGGATATTTTTGCTTAATTTGAGTTAACAAGCTTCTAGCCTGCCCAAAATCTTTTAATTCATAGTAACAATAGGCAATTTTTAGCTCAGCTTGAACACGTTTAGTCGTTGTTGCATAACCTTCAATTAATTGCTCATAAGCCACCAACGCGGAAATATAATCTTGTTTTGAATAATAAGCCTCAGCTAACCAATATTGTGCATCATCAGCATATTGACTATTCGGATAGAGAATTAAAAATTCCTGAAAATCACTGATAGCTTGCTCATCATTACCTGATTCTAATAATAAATACGTTTTTTGATATGTTTTTTTATCATTTGTCGTGGTCGAGTGTTGAGAAATTCCCCCATTTGTTGTTATCACCGTTGCAGCGGCTTTATTAATTGTTTCAATTCGTTGATTTTCCAAACGCTTTACTTGATATTCTATTAATTCTAATTCACCACGAAGTTGCTGCATTTCAATATTTTGTTGAGCGATTTGGCTATCTTGTTCCAACATCGTTTGGCGTAATTGCGAAACTTGTTGTTGTAAGTACAGCATGTCTGATTCAACTTGAGTTTGCGCAGATGCCGAACCTATCCAAATACATAACCCAAACCATAACCATTTTTGCATAAAACACCTCATAAAGTGAGACATAGATTTATTTGCATTTTGCAGAATTTATGAAAAGAAAACAAGATAAACTCATTTTTCTGGCGATGAGATGATACTGATAAATTAAAAAGTCTCTGAGCACTTATCTTTATCTCCGCTCAAGTTTCCCATTACGCGCATTTTGAATTGATTAAATTATTTTTAGACAGTTCCCTATCTTTAGCTGACATGTTATGTTATGTCCAACTTAAGCATAATGGTGTTGCCATGACTGAAACGGATGACATTTTAATTAAAATACGCGGTTTGAAATTTTCCCGTAGTGAGCGGTGGATTTTTGATGATATAGATTTAGATATTCCGCGCGGCAAAATCACAGCGATTATGGGGCCTAGTGGCACAGGAAAAACCACGTTATTACGTTTGGTCGGTGGTCAGCTTAAACCTATGGCGGGCACGATAGAAATGCAAGGACAAAATATCCCTAAACTAGCCTCATCGGCATTGTATAAACTGCGTAGACAAATGGGTATGTTATTCCAAACGGGCGCATTGCTTACCGATTTAAATGTGTATGAAAATGTTGCTTTTCCTTTACGTGAACACACAAAATTGCCCGAACCTTTAATTTATCATTTAGTGCTTATGAAATTGCAAACTGTGGGTTTACGCGGTGCACGACATTTGATGCCCAGTGAATTATCAGGCGGAATGGCACGGCGAGTTGCTTTGGCACGTTCGTTAGTTACTGATCCGACGATGATGATGTATGACGAGCCGTTTACAGGTCAAGACCCGATTTCGATGGGTGTTTTGGTGCGTTTGATTCGGTCGATTAATGATGCGCTAGGCTTAACCAGTATTTTAGTATCGCATGATGTGCATGAAACCCTGTCGATTGCAGATAAAGTCTATGTGATTTCTAATGGTAAAGTAGTGGGTGTCGGTTCGCCCGAAGAGTTAAAAAATTCTGATTCAGCTTGGGTTAAACAGTTTGTCAACGCGGAATCGGATGGGCCTGTTCCATTCCATTATCCTGCACCCACTTATGCAGAAGAATTGTTAGGAGCTGCCGCATGATTAATCAGTTTCAACAATTAGGTCGTTCAACTTTAGATTCCTTGTCTAAGTTTGGACGTGCTGTGATTTTCCTGACTCATATTTTAGCGGTATTAGGCATTTTGTTCACTCGATTCCGTCTGGTTATTGCGCAAATGTTTGCGGTTGGCGTATTGTCCTTGAGTATTATTTTAGTGTCGGGCTTGTTTGTCGGCATGGTGTTGGGTTTGCAACTATATAATACTTTAGTGAATTTTGGCTCGACGGAAATTTTAGGGGCAGTCATCGCCTTGTCTTTAGTCCGTGAATTAGGCCCTGTGATTACGGCTTTATTATTTGCGGGTCGAGCAGGTTCAGCATTGACCGCAGAAATTGGCTTAATGAAAGCAACAGAGCAATTATCAGCGATGGAAATGATGGCGGTGAATCCGTATAAACGGGTGATTGCGCCACGGCTTTTAGCAGGTTTTTTCTCCATGCCATTGTTAGCCGCGATTTTTAGTGCGGTTGGGGTTATTGGTGGATATTTAATTGTGGTGATAGTATTACGGGTTGATGATGGCGCGTTTTGGTCATTTATGCAGTCGTCAATAGAGTGGCGTGCGGATATTTTAAATGGGGTGTTAAAAAGTTTTGTGTTTGGTTTTGTTGTAACTTGGATTGCTGTATTTGAAGGTTATGATTGTATCCCAACCTCAGAAGGCGTGAGTCGTGCCACAACTCGAACTGTAGTCTATTCGTCGTTATCTATTTTGGCTTTAGATTTTGTATTAACAGCGGTGATGTTTGGCGATATTTAGTCGTCGTCAATGACTTTAAGTTCATAAGTTAATTTAAAAATACATCATTCAGGACTGCTCATCTTTAGAAAGACAGGCAGTCCTAATCTTCCAATCCTAAGCAGCTTCACGTTGCTGTTGCACAACAGTATGAATAGGATAAGGCCATTTCCAAGTCACCGTACTTTGTTGAATCGGCAACATCAGAATACAATCCACTGGGCATGGCGGTAAGCACAATTCACAACCTGTGCATTCTTTAGCAATCACGGTGTGCATGTGTTTCGCAGAACCTAAAATAGCATCGACAGGACAAGCTTGAATACATAGCGTACAACCAATACAGGTATTCTCATCAATCACCGCGATTAGATTAATATTGTCTTCTAAATTTTCATCGTCATCGCCATCAACGGGCTTGGGTTCTCTATCAAGTAATTCAGCCAATGCCAACATGGTTACTTCACCACCGGGAGGACATTGATTAATTTCAGCTTCCTCATTTGCCATTGCCTCAGCATAAGGACGACAACCCGGAAAAGTACATTTCCCGCACTGTTGTTGTGGTAATAATGCGTCAATTTGGTCTACGATGGGATTACTGTCTACCTTGAACTTAATTGCGGCATAACCTAATAATAAACCAAAAAATAAAGCCAATACACTGATGACAGCGATAGCAGTTAATATCATTATCATGAGCCTAACTGATTCCTCTTAGCATTAGATATTTAAAAAATGTTATTTTGTTACATGAATAATAACATACTAATTTATAACATAAGTTAATATAAATCAATACACAGAGAAAATGTTGGGAAACCTTAAAATGGTTAAGCTATTAAGAGCGCAAGATTTATCTTGTCTGTGCAACATGCTGCTCTACTGAACTGATAATCAATCATGGGTGGTTAAAA
>JAYQWJ020000511.1:0-4091 GCA_035829175.2 Candidatus Albibeggiatoa psychrophila | reverse complement strand
CGCTTTTCAAAATCAATATTTATAACCATTTGTTTTATAAAGCTTATTTTAATTCCACATCAAGCGTGTCTTATTCTTCAGCATCTAAATGACTGATTTTTTAGTGCGAGCTGCTCAATTGAGAATCTTCCATCAAAACAGAAGCGGGTGGAAATTCAGTTTCAAAACACGTTTTATCTGCTTCATGCTCACGATTAGACGCGGTTGCAGTCACTAATAAGCCTCGAATATTCTCCAATAAATCATCTTTATCATAAGTTTGTTTGGTGAAAATGGTTTCGACATAACCTTGTAAACGTTGCATATCACCACTACTCAATTTAGTCGATGTTAAAACAACCACAGAAATATCATTCCAATTGGAGTTTTCGCGCATTCTATCCAAGAACTCAAATCCATCCATCACAGGCATCAACAAATCAAGCAAAATTAAACTGGGTTTTTTATCATCTAAATGCTCTAAGGCAACTTGCCCATTTTCAGCTTTAAACACGCGCCAACCTTCTAATTTCAACAACTCAGCGGTCGCTTCACGCACAACTAAATCATCATCGACAACCATCACCAAATCATTGTCATTTGCGCCAATTTTATACTTTCCTAAAATATTCGCTAGCTGGTCACGTCCCACAGGTTTAACCAAATAATCGGCTGCCCCCAAAGCATAACCACGGTTACGATGCTCTTCAATCGAAGTCATAATCACATGAATATCAGCCAATAAAGGATCATTTTTCAACTCGGATAACACATGCCAGCCATCGGTTTCAGGCATCATCACATCTAAAATAATCGCAGCAGGTCGTAATTTTTTCGCTAACAGCAAACCCTGTCGACCCGATTCCGCAACCGCAACCGCATAACCTAATTTTGATAAATAACTTTTCAGCAGCTCCCGCACCACTTTGTCATCATCAATCACCAAGACAATGCCATCTCCTTCAAGCAATTCCTGCGTTTTTGCAATAATTGAATCGTGTTCTGAATGAACCGTCTCCACTTTTGCTTCAATATTCATCGGCAAGGTTAAAATAAAAGTAGCACCTTCACCAAACTCACTTTCTACCCGAATTGAACCACCCATCATGTCCGTGAATTCTTTACTAATCGCCAAACCCAAACCCGTGCCGCCAAAACGACGAGTGGTTGACGCATCAACTTGAGTAAATGGATGAAATAGCTTTTTCACTTGCTCAGCCGTCATGCCAATCCCCGTATCACGAATTTCAAACTGCACACAATCTGCATTTTGCTCAATAGTTTGCGTCACTTTAAATTGGATAACACCCGCTTCTGTGAATTTGGCGGAATTGCTCAATAGATTTAATAAGATTTGGCGAGTTTTTGTTATATCGGTTTGAATCAGAGAAAGTTTATTGTCTATGCTAACTTTGAGTTGATTTTGTTTTTTTGCAATTAAAGGTTTTACCGTCAACTCTAAATCTCGAACCAATTTTTTGACTTGAATTTGTTCTAAAAACAGCTCCATTTTACCAGACTCGATTTTAGATAAATCCAGCACGCTATTGATTAAACCCAGCAAATGATTACCCGCCGAGCGAATTTTTTCCAAATCATCGGTGCAATCATCAAATCCTAACTCGTCAGCATCTTCGATTAATATTTCACTGTAGCCGATAATCGCGTTCATTGGGGTGCGCAATTCATGGCTCATATTGGCTAAAAATTGGCTTTTGGCGATATTGGCAGTTTCAGCTTGTTCTTTAGCTTGTTTTAATTCTTGAGTGCGTTCAATCACTTTTTTCTCTAAATCATTAGCATAAGCAAGCAGTTGATTATCTCGTTTTTGAATTTCCAGCTCTAATTTATCCCGCAAACGATACAGTTCTACATGGGTGCGCACACGGGCTAATAATTCTTCTTGCTGAAATGGCTTGCTCACATAATCCACGCCACCGACGCTAAATGCGCGTAATCTATCTTTGGGATTGGTTAAACCAGAAAGGAATAAAATAGGAATGGTGTTCAGATTATCTATAGATTTGATATGTTTGCAAGTTTCAAAACCGTCCCAGCCGGGCATGGTGATGTCTAACAAAATCAGGTCTGGAGAGACTTTTTGCGCAATTTCTAATGCCATTTGTCCCGTCTTAGCCAACAATACTTCAAAACCTTCTTCTTGCAAAATACCATTAAGCAAGGCGAGGTTCGCTAAATTGTCATCTACAACCAAGACGGTAGATTTATCTGCCACTTTTGCACTCTCTTGAATATTTATTTTAAACGCATCAACTCTAGCTGTTAACCATTGTAATGAAGCGGGTAAAAAAATGATAGAGACTTAAGGGATTTTGGTTTCATGATTGTAAAAAATAAATACCTTGACGGACTTTAATTATAGGATATGGTTTATTTAATGAAAAGGCTGTTCTTCTTCACGTAAGGTAAGCACTTCAAACCCTGAATCAGTGACTAAGAGAGTATGTTCCCATTGCGCGGATAAACTACGGTCTTTGGTGACAACAGTCCATTCGTCACTGAGGCGTTTCACCTGATGTTTGCCCGCATTAATCATTGGTTCAATGGTGAAAGTCATCCCCGCTTTTAATTCTACAGGTTCGGCTTTTTTTGAATAATAATGTAATACTTGAGGTTGTTCGTGAAATTCGCGCCCAATGCCATGCCCACAATAATCTTGCACCACACTAAATCGTTGTGATTTCGCTAATTTTTGAATCGCTTTACCAATATCACTCAACATAGCACCGGGTTTAACTTGTTCAATGCCGACTCGCAAACAATCATAGCTACCTTGTACCAAGCGTTTAGCCAGTGGCGAAGGTTCTCCAACCACAAACATTTTGCTGGTATCGCCATGAAAGCCATCTTTTATCACTGTAATATCAATATTGATAATATCGCCATTTTTCAGTGGTTTATGACTTGGAATGCCGTGGCAAACTTGTTGATTAACCGAGGTGCAAATAGATTTTGGAAAGCCGCGATAATTTAACGGTGCAGGAATGACTCTTTGCTGTTTTACCATATATTCATGGCATAGTTTATCGAGTTCATTTGTTGTAATCCCTTCTTTTACAAAAGGTTCAATCATAACTAAAACATCGGCTGCCAAACGTCCTGCAAGCCGCATTTTAATAATTTCTTCGGGGGTTTTGATTGTAATATCATCCTGCTTTTTTCTAACGGGCGGCTGATTAAAATTAATACGTCCCATAAACATCCTTCAAGCCAAAACACAAAATAAGTTCATTATTGTAACAAGTTGTGATTATTAAAAATAGACCTATAAGTTGACTTTGGTACTTGGTTTTTTATGGGACATTTAATTCAAGACTATCTATAAGGTTTTTGGGATGCTTTCACAAACAGCCTGAACAGGCTAACGAAAACTACTTTTTAAAAGAACGATTCAATCATTCAAATCCTAGTCTGGAATAAGTTAAAATTCGTAACTACCTTTAAGTTATAAATAAGAAGATAGCATTTCCGTGCATTAAGTTTCAAAATGATTACTCTGATGGTTCAGATGGATTTTTAAATACAGGTCGATTTGTAGGAGTGTCATCAGGATTTGTGTCTTCTGTTGGTAAAACACTATTTTTAATATTCTTTTTAAAGTTACCTTCTCTAAGTGCATCTAATATCCATTCTTTACGAATATCGTCTTGTTCTGGATAACTATCCATCAATGCTTCGATAATAGCTTCTTTATCTTGATGTTTATCGAGTATTGTTTGCAGCGTTGAAATATAATTTGTCAAGTATTCGTGTAATGTTTCCATTGAATTATCCTTTGAAGATGATGTTTCGTATTTTTTGAATCGACTGTTCTACAAGCGGCTTTACAAATTTAAACATTGCTAAAATCAGCAAAATCGCTACAGTCAAGCCATGTATATAAGTGGGGCTGCTGTCAAAAAACCGAGAAATTGAAATCACTACGCCTAAAATTACCAAGCCATTTGCCAAAACTTTTAAACGTTCTTGGGGTAATAACAGCAACTTGAAATCTATATTAATCTATGCTATTATCAACTAATAATTAATAATGTTGAAAAACTTGTCACGAAAACAAACAAAAAGCTAGCAACCGCAGAGCGAGAGCCAAG
>JAYQWJ020000510.1:0-7507 GCA_035829175.2 Candidatus Albibeggiatoa psychrophila | reverse complement strand
TGAAATTACATTGAAAATAATCTAAAAATTTTGTTAACTGCGGAACGTCGGTTAAATTACATCAAACTCACTTTATTAAAGTTTTTTCTATATTCGCATTTGGTGTGTAATATGCGTAAAATAACTGCAAGTGTATAAAGATTGAGTTTCCAAAACTGACCAGAGTATTGAACCCTATGAGCCTAAATGTCGTCTTAGATGCGGAGATTATTTTAGATTTGTTGTCTTTGTCTACAAATGATACACAGCACGCTTTTACTCGTTTAAAAAAATCACTGCCTATTCGATTTTGGATTCCTTGCAGTTTATTACCCGTTCTTGAACAACGCATATTCCCAAATCAGCACCAGCCTTTAAGTGAATTATTACAAGAAACACAATTACTTTCCTCGCTAGCGATACATTGGACGCATATTCCCGCAGATTGTACTAACAGAACCCAAGCATTGCTTAGTTTGGACGCAGCAACCTTACCCGGTAGCACCATTATTTGGACGCAACAAGAAGATTTTGAATGTTTATCTGATGATATTGAAGCAGGTGATCATGAATTTGTTTACGGTATGTTGGCGGAATATGAATATGAAATGGATGATAAAACCTTATTTGATTTAGAAACTGCCCAACTATTAGTGCGAAATGAATTAGAAGCCAGCCTGTTTCATGTTTTAAGACATGGTGAATATGTGTTAGGTAATAGTGTGATGCAATTAGAGCAGGCACTGAGTCAATTTGTTAGCACACAATATTGTATTGCCACCGCCAGCGGTCATGATGCGTTATTATTGGCATTAAAAGCGATTGGAATTGAGCCACAAGATGAAATTGCCACCAGTCCTTTTGCCGCTCCAACCGTATTAAAAGCCATTCTAGCTGTAGGTGCAACCCCTGTTTTTGTTGATATTAACCCTGAAACCTATAATTTAAATCCAGAAGGGCTAAACTCTGTTTTAACTGAGAAAGTAAAAGCCATTATTCCTGTTAATATTTATGGTCAATGCGCTGATTTTGATGCGATTAATCATATAGCCTCTCAACATGGCATTCATGTGATTGAAGATGCAAGTTGTAGTTTTGGTGCAAGCTATCGTGAACGACCTTCAGGGAAATTAGGCATAATCAGCTGTACTAATTTTGCGCCGACACATCCGCTTGGTGGTTATGGACATGGTGGTGCTTGTTTTACAAATGATACTGAATTAGCGGTTAGATTAAGCCAATTACGCCATTTTGAAACTGAAAGTATTGTATTGGGCATGGACAATGGTATGAATAGCATTCAAGCCAGCATGTTGCTCACAAGATTGAATATTTTTCCTCAAGAAATTCAAGCCCGTCAACATATCGCACAACATTATCATGAAAGTTTAGTCGAATTTGTTAAAATTCCCTATATTGCACCCGATATGACTAATATCTATGCTTATTATACGATTGAGGTTGATAAACGTGATGAAGTGCAGCAATGTTTAAAAGACCAAGGTATTACCACGGGTACATGTTATAAACAACCGTTACACTTACATCCCGCACTCGCCTATTTGGGTCATAAAGAAGGCGATTTTCCTAATGCTGAAACTGCGGCATCTAAAATATTAAATTTGCCTATGCACGCTTATTTAGCACAAGAAACGCAAGATGAAATCATTCACGCCTTGAAAAAAATTATTTAAGCGATATTAGTCATTTTTATCTATAATATAGCTTAGCGATCATTGATTGGCTCATGGAGTTTATGCCGATGGCAGGCAATAGAATTATTTATATTCGAGAAAGAATTCAACAACAAACTTCTGATATTTATTCAACGTTGACTTTACCTTATCATTCACGGATTAAACACACTCAGCGTAACCATTTAGATAATAAAGAAGATGTGATTTTAGCATTACCACAAGGCACTCGTCTGTATGCAGGTGATTTGTTGAGGAGTGAAGATGATTTAATTATTGAGGTTAAACCTGCGATTGAATTTGTATATCAAGCGAAGTCAAATGCGACATTACAGTTGTTTTATGCTTGTTATTATTTAGGTTTACATCATATTCCCGCTCAAATTATGGACAATAGCTTACTTTACCAAGACAATGAACGTGCAGCCCCTATCATGGCGCAGTTTGATTTTGAAGTAAGTCAAATTGAAACGATATTTGAACCGATTCAAATGCAAGTACAAACTGAACCAAAGTTTTAACAGGTATTCAAATGCTGCTCAATTCGATCAATATACACTTGGGCAGCTTTATCTTGTGGATTGATTTCTAACACCTTTTTAAATAAGCCTTGTGCGTATTCAAACTTCCCAATGTGATAAAACAAAAATCCCGTTTCAAAATCTTCCAAGGTTTTATCTTTTAATCCAATGAGTTCTGCCGAATCAGCATCATAAATTTCATATATGGTCACTTCATAAGATTTGCCTTTCACCTGTACTGCATCAATGACTCGAATGTGATATTGATTGGGATCGACCAGCTTGAGATGCGTATATTCCGTAATTAATAATGGCGTGCCATACACTTTGGTTAAACTTTCAACCCGAGCCGCCAAATTCACCGCATCAGCAATCACCGTGCCTTCCATACGATTCTCACCGCCAATTGTACCTAGAATTAAAGGACCTGTATTTAAACCAATCCCAATTTGAATTTCTGGTAAATTATCCGCATGAAGGCGTTTATTGTGTTCAACCAAGGTTTTTAACATTTGCACCGAACCTTGTATTGCATCATCTGCATTTTTAGGGAACAGCGCCATAATTGCATCACCGATATATTTATCAATTACGCCTTGATGCTCTAAAATAATAGGCTCCATTCGACTCAAGTAAATATTAATAAAATCAAATATTTCTTTTGGTGACATTTGTTCAGATAATGGGGTAAAACCTCGAATATCAGAAAACAATACGGTCATTTCTTTCTTAACTTGGTCGCCTAATTGCACATCAATAATACTGGCTTTATCCAATAAACTTAAAAATGCGCTGGGCACAAAACGCTCATAAGATTTATTGAGTTGGAAAATTTCGTAAGCGGCTTTTAAACGTTCTTCTTCAGCCTGTTTACGTTCCGTAATATCGCGTGCAAAAGCAAAAGCATAGGCTTTGTCATCATATTCTAAATAATTCAGGGTTTTTTCTACAGGGAAAATTCTACCATCTTTGGCTTCATGTTGTGATTCAAACGAAAAACTGCCTTGCTCAACTAAATTATCCCAATATTCGCGCCAAATATCCTCAGTAGTATTAATGTCTATATCACTGATATTTTTAGATAATAACTCATCTTGTGAGTAATCAAGACTACGAGCTGCCGAATCATTTGCATATAAAATCTGACCTGTTTGATTTATCCATAAAATACTGTCAGCCGCATAATTCACTGAATGTTGGGTTAAACGTAGAATAGCTTCCGCTTGTTTTCGTTCACTAATATCGTGCAAAATACCGACAAAGAGCTGTCTTGTTCCTAAATGTGCTTCTCGTACTGATAATTCCAAAGGAAACATCTCACCATTTTTACGCTGGCCTTCCAATTCTCTTGTATTATCAATGATATGTCTTTTTCCCGTTTTAGCATAATTTTCTAAATAAGCATCGTGCTGTTGCGCAATGATTTCAGGCATTAAAATAGAAACATTTTGCCCAATCAGTTCCTGTTGCGTATACCCAAACATCATTTCTAACGCAGGGTTAACCATCTCAATAATACCTTGTGTATTAACGGTGATAATGCCATCTGCTGCGGCTAGAACAATGGCACGAGTTTGGGCTTCGCTAATTTTTAGCTTTTGAATCAGCTCAGCTTGTTCTTGGTTTAAGTCTTCAAGAGTTTGATGTTGCGTTGATACAACTTTTTCTTGTTGATAACTATAAATGGCCTCTTTAACCGTTAAGCGTAAATCATCTGCTTCCCAAGGCTTTGAAATATAACGATATAAATTTGCATATTTGATAGCATTGCCGACGGCATTGATGTCCGCTTGACCCGTTAACATGATTTTAAGGGTTTTGGGAGATAGATTGTGTATTGCTTTAAGGACTTCATCGCCTTTCATATTAGGCATGAGATAATCGGAAATCACAAGGGGGATTTCAGACTGTTCTTCGATTAAATCTTCAATTAATTCAATTGCTTCTTCACCATCTTCTGCGGTTTCTATCAGATAGTCATTTCCTAAAGCCTTTTTCAGCTCTATTTTCAAACTATCTAAAATAGTATATTCGTCATCAACACAGACGATTACGGGTTTGCTCATAATTTTGCTAAACCTGCTTTGATGGTTTCAATCAGCTCTTTACCATCCCAAGGTTTGTATAAACAACGATGTAAATTGGCTTCAACTTGCGCACGTTTAATGGCAGAATTATCTGCTTGCCCCGTCAGCATGACTTTGACAATTTCAGGAAAACGATGATGGACTTGAATTAAGAATTCATCACCTTTCATCCCCGGCATAAGCCAGTCAGAGACAATAATCAAGATGCTAATATTTTCATTATGTAATTCTTCGACAACTTCGAGTGCTTCGGCGGCACTTTCAGCAAATTCGTATAAATATTTGTCGTTAAACTCGTTTTTAAGCTGAATTTTTAAGCTGTCTAAAACAACAGGTTCATCGTCCACACAGAGAATGGCAGATTTTGACATAACCTTATTCCTCGCAATGACTTCGTTTTATCATTATGTTGGATAAAATAATGATTTTCATTAGTGTTTTTTAGACTATTAGATTATGCAAAAACTATAGCCTATTGCCTCACGAAGTCACAAAAAATATTATTATCGCATTTTATCATGTAATTAGAGTGTTAAGGTGTGAATTTAATCCTATTTTCTGTATCTATCCGTTATAGTTTAAGCTTGTCTATCACATTAAATTGAGTTTGCAGGAGTACGTGTTTGCACAGGCAAAATAAATTTTGCACTCCTTAATAGCTTAGGAATTTTTAGCCACAAACTGTTTTTTTAACTTCATGGCAGCGATTTTGTGTTAAGTATTCTTGGTTTATGATAGAGAAATCATTACAAAAAAGAGGAATATTAAAAATGAAACGTATTCTTTTCGTATGTAGTCAAAACCGTCTTCGTAGTCCCACGGCTGAAACTCTATTTGCAGAATATCCTCATTTAGAAGTGTTATCGGCGGGAACAAATCACGATGCAGAAACACCATTATCGGGTGATTTAATCGATTGGGCAGATGTGATTGTTGCGATGGAAAAAAACCATAAAACTAAAATTTCAAAAAAATTCAAAGCTCGGCTTGCTAACAAACGGATTGTTGTTTTAGGTATTCCTGATAATTATGAATACATGCAGCCTAAGCTTGTTGAAATATTAAAAGCAAAACTACCGCAAGTGGTACAATTTTAATAAAAAACAAGTCTCTAAAGTGGCAGCCCCACATTTTTGTTACACTCAGGACTGCCATCCAATTCTATGCTTATTTTCACTTATTCAACATCATTTCTTAGCCGTTAAAGCGTTGGAAAACTAAAGTTGCATTCGTGCCACCAAAACCAAAGCTATTAGACATGACTGTATCTAATGCCTTATCTTGTCTCTCTGTGACGATAGGCATATCTTTAGCCGCTTCATCCAGCTCAGTAATATTAGCTGAAGCACTAATAAAATTATTTTCCATCATCAACAAACTATAAACAGCCTCATTCACACCCGCAGCACCTAAAGCATGACCTGTCAAAGACTTGGTTGAGCTAATCGCTGGAATTTTATCGGCGAATACGGTTTTAATCGCTTCCAATTCACGGCTATCGCCCACAGGTGTGCTTGTGCCATGAGCATTAATATAGTCAATAGGCGCATCAACAGTGGATAATGATTGCTGCATACAACGCACAGCCCCTTCACCTGAAGGTTGAACCATGTCATAACCATCAGAGGTTGCACCATAACCAATTAATTCAGCATAAATTTTTGCACCGCGAGCTTTAGCATGTTCTAATTCTTCCAACACAACTAAGCCGCCACCACCAGAAATCACAAATCCATCACGATTCGCATCATAAGGACGTGAGGCAATTTTAGGATTATCGTTATACTTAGATGACAATGCACCCATCGCATCAAATAACATGGTCATTGCCCAATGTACTTCTTCGCCACCACCTGCAAATACAATATCTTGTTTACCCATTTGAATTTGTTCATAGCCGTTACCAATACAATGCGCACTGGTTGCACATGCGGAACTAATAGAATAATTCAAACCTTTAATTTTAAATGCAGTGGCTAAACATGCGGAGGTTGTACTTGCCATGGTACGAGGCACCATATAAGGGCCCATTTTTTTCGTCGCACCTTTCTGACGCAAAATATCTGCTGCTAATACTTGATTCTCTGGCGATGCACCACCTGAACCCACAATTAAACCCGATAATGGATTTGAAACATCAGATTCTTCTAAGCCTGCATCTTCAATCGCCTCACGCATCGCAATATAGTTAAATGCCGCAGCATCTCCCATAAAACGCCGTAATTTTTTATCAATGACCGAATGCGTATCTAAATCGATTGCACCATGGACATTGGTTCTAAAGCCCATATCCCGGTAAATTTGGTCAAAGCTAATGCCTGAACGTCCTTGATATAAAGCATTTTGTACTTCTTGCTTATTATTGCCAATACAACTGACAATACCCAGCCCTGTTACAACAACACGTCTCACAGTTTGCTCCCCCTAAAAATTCTCTGTGGAAGTAAAAAGCCCAACTCGCAAATCATTAGCAGTATAAATGCGCTTGCCATCTACTTCCATGTGTCCATCTGCAATACCCATAACAAGCTTGCGTAAAATAACTCTTTTCATATCAATACGATAAGTTACAATTTTGTTTTTTGGTGTCACTTGCCCTGTAAATTTGACTTCTCCAGAACCTAATGCACGCCCTCGTCCAGGACCACCCATCCAGCCCAAGAAAAATCCAACCAATTGCCACATGGCATCTAAGCCTAAACAGCCCGGCATGACAGGATCTCCAGGGAAATGACAATCAAAAAACCATAAATCTGGATTAATATCTAATTCTGCTATAATTGTTCCCTTATCAGCACTGCCACCATTATCTGTAATAGTTGTAATGCGATCAAACATTAACATAGGCGGCATGGGAAGTTGCGCATTGCCCGGCCCAAACATTTCACCTTGTGCGCATTGAATGAGCTCATCATATTCAAAACTATTCTTTTTTTGCATTCAGTTGTTCCCAGAAAACTTAAAACGACATTTATTTGGTTGAGTGAGATTTTAATAATCCTAAGAATTGGCGGTCTGGTAAGATTATCAATTCCTAAATTAGGCATTATTTAAATTTTGAACCCGTATGAAGTGAACAGTATAGTATAGATTACAGATATTTGAAAAATGGTTTTCTGTTGAAATTGGATTCTTTTTACAGAAATAATCAAGATTAACAATGTTACATCAATTTCTTCATTATGAAAATCTAAAAATATCAGTATCCACAGCACAGTACCAAAAA
>JAYQWJ020000509.1:0-3154 GCA_035829175.2 Candidatus Albibeggiatoa psychrophila | reverse complement strand
AATATCCCTTGATAATACAACTATTTTTTCAATTTGGCGGTTTTTTTCGTTGTTACTTGGGTTGCGGTTTTGTCTGTCACATCTGTCACGCTTTCTGACGTTTTTACAACCACCGTGTTAGTGGCTTTAAATATCAAAGCCCCCAAAGGTGGAATCGTAATCAATATAGAATACGGCTTATCCATCCACGCCATTTCTTCTGCAATCAAGTCACGCTCACCATTGCCAACGTTTGTACCGCCATAGCATTCCGCATCTGAATTCAATAACTCCTGATATTGCCCTGATTCAGGAACGCCAACCCGATAATCATAACGTGGCACGGGGGTGTAATTAATGACAACAATAAGGGATTCATCTTCACTTTTACGCAAATAGATTAAAATCGAGTTTTCTGCATCATGACAATCAACCCAATCAAAGCCTTGCCAATCAAAATCATAGTGATGCAACGCAGGCGTATTGTGATACAAATGATTTAAATCTTTAACTAAACACTGAATGCCTTGATGACCGGGATAATCCAACACAAACCAATCCAAACTGGTCGCACTATTCCACTCATTGCCTTGACCAAATTCTGTTCCCATGAACAACAATTTCTTACCGGGATGGGTGAACATATAAGCATATAATACGCGTAAATTTGCAAATTTCTGCCAATCATCACCCGGCATTTTATTCAACATACCAAATTTACCATGCACCACTTCGTCATGTGAAAATGGCAATAAAAAGTTTTCAGTAAATGCGTACAACATACTGAAAGTCAACATATTTTGATGATATTTCCGATAAATACTTTCTTTAGAAATATAGGATAAAGTGTCATTCATCCAACCCATATTCCACTTCATACTAAATCCAAGACCGCCAATTTCAATTGGGCGAGTCACTTGTGGCCATGATGTGGATTCTTCCGCCATCACCAATACACCGGGGAAATCACCATGTATGACTGTGTTGAGTTCGCGCAAGAAATAAATCGCATCTAAATTTTCCCGTCCGCCAAATTCATTTGGTATCCAATCAGTACGTGAATAATCCAAATACAACATCGAAGCCACCGCATCTACGCGCAAGCCATCAATATGACATTCTTCAATCCAATACACGGCACTGGAAACCAATAAATTACGCACTTCATGCCGACCATAATTATAAATCAAAGTTTCCCAATCTAAATGTTCACCTTTACGCGGGTCTTCATGTTCATATAATGGCGTTCCATCAAAACGGGCTAAACCATGGGCATCTTTTGGAAAATGTGCAGGAACCCAATCCAAAAATACCCCAATCCCATGTTCATGACAGTAGTTTATAAAATAGCGAAAATCATCAGGTGTACCATAACGGCTGGTTGGTGCGTAATAACCCGTGGTTTGATAACCCCAAGACGCATCATAAGGATGTTCTGTAATCGGTAATAATTCAATATGACTAAAACCCATTTCTATCACGTAGTCAACCAGTTTATGCGCTAATTCACGATAATTGAGAAACTCACCTTCAGCACCACGCCACCATGAACCTAAATGTACTTCATAAATTGACATCGGCGTATGTAACCAATCGGCTTTTTCACGCGTGGTAATCCATTTGTCATCATTCCATTTATATGGCTCAGCTTTAGGTACAATAGTCGCGGTGTTCGGGCGTAATTCAAATTGCTGTCCATAAGGATCAGACTTGAGTAAAATCTCACCTGTGTGCCGATTGCGAATTTCATATTTATACAATGTGCCGACTTCAACATTAGGAATAAATAATTCCCAAATCCCACTACTGCCATGAGCCCGCATCGAGTGCATACGCCCATCCCAACGGTTAAAATCACCCACAACGCTGATACGTTCTGCATTCGGAGCCCATACTGAAAATAAAACCCCACCTACGCCATCGGCTTCATGTATATGAGAACCTAATATCCGATACGCATGATGGTGTTTACCTTCATTAAATAAGTGGCGGTCAAATTCAGATACTTGCGGTGGAAAACAGTAAGGATCATAAGTAATATGTTGATGTAATGAGGCTTTATCTTTCCAAATAAAACGGTAACGATCAGGTAGTTCAGTTTTGCCTTCCCAAATAAACACGTCTGTTTCAGGAATCCGTTGCATTGCAAGATTACCCTCAGCAATGGTCACTTCTTCAGCATGAGGAATATAGGCACGAACAATTGTTTTACCTTTCTCAGTGTGTTTACCCAATACTGAAAAAGGATCATGATGACGAGCGTCAATAATACGTTGTAAATCATCGCTAATTTGTAATGTTTTTGCTGCGGTCATAAGGTCTCTCTGGTGGCTAAGTTGTGAGGTCTTTATTATGCGTAGAATAACTACTTTATTGTAATTTTGGAGATGAGTTTAGTGCAGGCGGCGTGTATTATATTTGTTTTATTTTACACACCGCGACATAGCCTAAAGATTGCATAAGTATAGCCTAGCTAGCTTACGTTTTTATGTGGATTTTGTCATTATATTGCTTTATTGTGAATGCTTAATTTAATAAGGAGTAAATTTATGGTGCTATATCAACGTATTCAACAGGGATTATTAATTGGTTTTGTAACAAGTACTTTATTCGTTGCAGGTTGCCAAGGTCCTACTAAAGGTGCAACAGGTGCAGTGCTTGGCGGGGTTGCAGGTGGCGCATTAGGTTCTCAAGTAGGTAGTGGTCGCAGTAAAACCGCTGCAACTATTGGCGGTGTATTAGCGGGTGCAGCACTAGGGGGTGTCGTTGGTAATTCGATGGATAAAACCGATGAGCTATATGCCAAAAAAGCATTGGATAGCACACCAACAGGTCAAGCTGCACAATGGCATAATAAAACCAACGGTCATGAATATAAAGTGATTCCGACAAAAAATTATGATAATGCAGATGGTCAGTCATGCCGTGACTACACCACGACAGCCATTATTGATGGGCAAGAACAGACTGTCAATGGTTCAGCTTGTCGTCAAAGTGATGGCACATGGGAAACCACAGGTTCAACTAATTCAGTGTTTAAATAATCGGTTTTTGAAGGCATCATTTTGCTGAACTTTGACTTAGATATAAAAATTCAGCAAGTTTAGGAGTGTGGAATTTATTCTGCTCAGACAAAGCAAGTTTCATACTCCTTTATGATGTTATTTAATTTGTA
>JAYQWJ020000508.1:0-2709 GCA_035829175.2 Candidatus Albibeggiatoa psychrophila | reverse complement strand
TAAATATCTTATACAGAGGCTTAAGCTCTCCTTCTTTGCAACATGAAAATCGAACCAAATAAGACCATGCCAATGATATAACTTAAATATTGATGCGGTAATGCCATAAGTTCTGCTGCTTCATTCGGTAAAAACAAAAACAACATAACAGGAATAAATAACAAACGTTCATACCATGCTGTACGAATATAGAAATATCCCTGTAATAATGATACAAAAGCAAACATGCCCAAGGTCGTCATAACAAAAATCAAAGCCACTTCAAACGGATTCGTAATCCATACCCAGCCATTCGCATTCATTGGGTCATGTTCGTCGATTGACCGAATCAGTAAAATTTCTGAATTGAAGAAAAATATAAATGGCAAAATGGCGGTGCGCATGTCATAAGTAAAACCTTGAATCCCTGTTTTAATAACATTGGCTCGCGCAATCCCCGCAGCAGCATACGCGGCAATACCCACAGGTGGCGTGTCATCTGCCAAAATTCCAAAATAAAATACAAACAAATGTGCCGCAATCGCAGGAACAAAATAACCTGTATCCATCGATAAACTTAAAATCACAGGCGCGGTTAACGATGCCATAATAATGTAATTGGCGGTGGTTGGTAGCCCCATACCTAAAATCAAAGAAATGAATGCTGTCAGTATAAGAATCAAAAAGATATTACCATTTGCAAGCTGTTCAACAACTTCAATCAATACTTGCCCAATACCTGTTAAAGTGACAGAACCGACGATAATGCCAGCAACTGCGGTGGCGATGGCGATGGGAATCATGTTTTTTGCCCCCGACACCATGCCGTTAAAAATATCAATAAAACCTTTTAAAAATAAACGGTTGTCTAATTTTTTGCCTGTCATGATTGCGCCAAGCGGTTGTTGCACCACCATTATGAGCATAATAAACATGATTGCATTAAATGCGGCGGCAATGGCTGATTGCTGTAACCAAACCAGTGTATAAATAAGGAAGAAAATTGGAATTAAATAATGTAAACCAGAAAGGAATGTTTTCAATTTTGGTGGTAATTGGCTGGGGTCTTCACCTTTGATACCCAGTTTGCAGGATTCTACATGCACTACGTAAAACAGTGCAAAATAGGATACAAATGCGGGAATAAACGCAGCATAAATCACGTTCGCGTAACTAATTCCCAAATATTCAGCGATAATAAACGCGGCTGCACCCATGATAGGCGGCATTAATTGACCGTTGGTGCTGGCAGCAACTTCAACAGCGGCGGCTTTATGTGCAGGAAAACCAATATGTTTCATTAGTGGAATGGTAAATGTTCCTGTCGTCACGGTATTGGCTGTCGATGAGCCTGAGATAATTCCCGTTAAACCACTGGCAACCACTGAAGCTTTTGCAGGGCCGCCACGAAATCGACCTAGTAAAGAATAGGATAAATTAATAAAATAAGCACCTGCACCCGCTTTATCTAATAATGAACCAAATAATACAAATAAGAACACAAAACTAGCACTAACGCCGAGTGGCACGCCAAAAATGCCTTCTGTGGTTAAAAACATGTGTCCTGCTAATTTATTCAAGCTTGCACCACGATGTGCAATCATCTCAGGCATATAAGGGCCAAAATAGTCATAAGTTAAAAAAATGATGGCGACAATTGCCAGTGCAGAGCCTAATACTCGTCTTGATGCTTCTAGTAAAAAAACCGTGGTAATCAATGCAACAATAATATCTTTTTGTAAATAATCTCCGGGGCGCGTCGCTAATGATGTGAATTCCCAGAAAATATAAAACGCACCAATACTTGCAACTAAGGCAAATAAGAAGTCATACCAACTAATAGAAAGTGTGGACCAGCGATGTAGAAATGGATAAATGAGAAAGGCGAGTAATAAAGCAAAACTGAGATGGATAGAACGTATTTGAGTAGAGTTAAATGGGTCAGGTGCAATGACGGTGTAAAGCTGAAATAGTGACCATGTAAATGCAATCAGTGCAACCAGCCAATATTGCCAATGCGACGCACTAAATATACGTTGACCTTCAATTGCTTCAGCAGAAATCGGATTTAAATTATCAAGGCTTGAGGGCTGCATATCGATACCATAATGTTAGCTGGGCTTATTTTGATTGAGGTGAAATTCAATAAATTATTTTTAGAATATGTCTAAGTTTGTCATCATCAAGAGTCAGTGGAATGTTATTTTTTTGAAAATCATAAATTCAAGCATTACTTTTCAAGCTTTTAATTTTATTGTATATTTAAAACAAAGCCAAAACGATTTGCAGAGAAATTATGCTATAAATACTTGTCAAACAGTTTTATTAACACAATGCTCTCATATTTTCATTATTCGCTATAGCCAACCCAATCAATCTAAAATTCTACAGGCTCTAAAATCAATGACTCACCTGTTGTTGGTTCGGGTAGTTGAAAATCAGGCTGTGGCTCAATAATACTCAATTTATCTCTAAATGCTTGCGTAATATCTTCAGCTTGTTGACTGTTATTCAATATATAAGGAATAATTAACATCACTAATTCAGAACGAGTTATGTTTTCACTATCAGCACGGAACAATCGACCTAAAATCGGAATGTCTTTTAAAAACGGAATGCCTGTATTACCTATTGTTTTATTAGTAGAAATCAAACCACCAAGCAATACAGAACCACCATCAGCTAGACTTAAACTGGTATTAATCGCCCGATTTGAAATGATAGGAGATG
>JAYQWJ020000507.1:0-4143 GCA_035829175.2 Candidatus Albibeggiatoa psychrophila | reverse complement strand
CTCAAGAATGCTTGTATTTGTAACTTATTGAAATATTTGATAATTCCTGAAAACTATCCGTAGTATTGTAAAACCAAAGCTTTTGCTTGAAAACCATCAATTCAAAACTAGCCTATCACGCCCAAACTTCGTACAATGCTCACTTTTGAGAATAATTAGAGTTGTACAATGCCACCATTAAAAAATGATAGATTTATCCGTGCCTTACTTCGTCAACCTGTCGACATGACACCTGTTTGGATGATGCGTCAAGCGGGGCGTTATTTGCCAGAATATCGTGCGACTCGTGCCAAAGCGGGTAATTTCCTTAATTTATGCAAAAATCCAGAGTTGGCTTGTGAAGTCACTTTGCAGCCGCTAGAACGTTATCCATTAGATGCAGCGATTCTGTTTTCAGATATTTTAACTATTCCCGATGCCATGGGTTTGGGCTTGTATTTCAGCGAAGGCGAAGGCCCTTGTTTTGAACGCCCGATTAAAACCGCGGCTGATGTTGAAAAACTGCCTATTCCTGATCCACACGAGAGCTTGCGTTATGTTGTAGATGCGGTCAGTTTGATTCGCAAAGAATTGGATGGACGAGTGCCATTAATTGGTTTTTCAGGTAGTCCTTGGACCTTGGCGACATATATGGTTGAAGGTGGTACGACAAAGAATTTTGCTAAGGTTAAAGGCATGATGTTTGACCAGCCGCAATTGATGCACGCGTTATTAGACAAAGTAGCGCAATCTGTCGTTAGCTATCTTAATGCGCAAATTGAAGCTGGCGCACAAGCTGTGATGATTTTCGATACATGGGGTGGCATTTTAACCCAGCGCGATTATTTAGAATTTTCATTGACTTATATGCAAAAAATTGTCGCTCAATTAAAACGTGAACATGAAGGTCAAACCATTCCTGTGATTTTATTTACCAAGGGTGGCGGTCAATGGTTACATGCCATGGCGGATACGGGTTGTGATGCTTTGGGGTTGGATTGGACGATGCCAATGGGTGAGGCTCGTCAGCAAGTCGGTGCAAGAGTGGCATTACAAGGCAATATGGATCCTTGCATTTTATACGCATCACCACAACGGATTGAACAAGAAGTTAAAACCATTTTAGCAAGCTTTGGACAAGGCGACGGTCACGTATTTAATTTAGGACACGGCATTCATCCAGAAATTGACCCAGAACATGTAGCGGCATTTATTAACGCAGTACATGAACATAGCACGCAATATCACCTTGGGTAATGGCATGTTAAATAAAATTGTTTTGGCGGCTAAAGGCTTTTGTATGGGTGCGGCGGATGTTGTACCCGGTGTCAGTGGCGGCACGATGGCGTTTATTTTGGGCATTTACGCGCAATTGTTGGCAGCGATTCGTTCGTTTGATGTTTTGTGGTTAAAAGCCGTTTTTACCTTAAATATACGTGAAGCATTTCTACGTCCCCATTTTGGTTTTTTAATTCCATTAGGGATAGGTTTGATTTCAGCCGTTATCTTTTTTACCCGAATTGTTCCATTACCTCAATTATTGCACACGCATCCAGAACCCATTTACGGGCTATTTTTTGGTTTGATTTTAGGTTCAATCATTACTTTATTAGCCGAAGCCAAGAAAGTCACAGGAGTCGATTTTTTCTTTCTAGTCGTTGGGGCGATTGTGGGCTGGTTGACGGTGAATCTTGTGCCGACGGAAACCCCAGACGATACTTGGTTTATTTTTATTTGTGGGATGATTGCAATTACGGCGATGATTTTACCCGGATTATCTGGCTCATTTTTACTGCTAATTATGAAAAAGTACGATGTAATTTTAAATGGTATCGGTCAGTTTCAACTCAATATTTTGATTCCATTTGGATTGGGTGCAGTCACGGGTTTAGTGGTTTTTAGTCGATTTTTAAGCTGGTTGCTCAGTCGATTTTATCAGGAAACTTTATTAACAATTGTCGGCGTATTAATCGGCACGTTGTGGATTATTTGGCCATTTCAAATTCGACATTATATTGTGGCACATGGTAAACAGAAATTAATCAACAGCACGCCTTTTATGCCAACTGATTTCAATCAAACAGTATTATACGCAGTGTTAATGTTTTTCTTAGGACTTGGTTTAGTTATCGGCGCACATCAATTAGAACGTAGATTTAAAACCACTTAAAAATTGAGGAGTGCAAGATTTATCTTGCTCAGGCAAAATAACAATGCACTCCTGTATTATTTTTCATTGCCACATTTTTTGGATACAAATGCCCAACAGATTTAGATGAAACCTATCAAGCCTCTGATTTTATATGGTAATACCATCCAATTGCGCAACAGTGTGAATATCTTTATCACCGCGCCCAGATAAATTCACCACAATGGTTTGGTCAGGTTTCATTTCAGGGGCAAGTTTACGCACATAAGCTAAAGCGTGACTGGATTCTAACGCGGGAATAATGCCTTCAACCCGAGTTAATTCATGGAATGCTGCTAACGCTTCAGTATCGGTGACAGACACGTAATTAGCACGACCAATGTCTTTTAACCAAGCATGTTCAGGGCCGACACCGGGATAATCCAAACCTGCTGAAATCGAATGGGTTTCTATAATTTCGCCGTATTCATCCGCCATTAAATAAGTCCGATTACCGTGCAATACACCGGGTTTTCCCACACAAAGTGGTGCAGCATGACGACCTGTTTCCAAACCATCGCCACCTGCTTCAACCCCATAAAGAGCCACCGAATCATCATTTAAAAACGGATAAAACAAACCGATTGCATTTGAACCACCGCCGACACATGCAACTAAGGCATCAGGTAAACGCCCCGATTGAATCTTAATTTGTTGTCTTGCTTCACGTCCAATAACCGCTTGGAAATCACGTACCATCGCAGGATAAGGATGCGGCCCTGCAACCGTGCCAATAATGTAAAACGTATCATCGACATTCGCCACCCAATCACGCATTGCTTCGTTAAGCGCATCTTTCAAGGTTTTTGAGCCTGAAGTGACGGGGACAACTGTCGCGCCGAGCAATTTCATTCGATATACATTTAAAGCTTGGCGTTTAATATCTTCTGCACCCATATACACCACGCATTCTAAACCCATTCGTGCAGCGACGGTGGCTGATGCGACACCATGTTGACCCGCGCCCGTTTCTGCAATAATTCGGGTTTTACCCATTCGTTTTGCTAATAAGGCTTGACCAACCGTATTGTTAACTTTATGTGCGCCTGTATGATTTAAGTCTTCACGTTTTAAATAAACTTGTGCGCCACCCATGATGTTTGACCATCTCACAGCATGATAAAGTGGTGAAGGTCGTCCGACAAAATGATGTAAATCATCGTTCAATTCAGCTAAAAATTCAGAATCATTTAAATATTTTTCATAAGCAAGGCGTAATTCTTCTAATGGCTGCATTAAGGTTTCTGCAACGAACTTGCCGCCAAAAATCCCGAAATGTCCCGATGCGTCAGGTAATGTGTGTAAATCTGTGCTCATAGCTGGCTTCCTTTGATAAATGCTGTAACTTTGGCTTTGTCCTTAATGCCTTTGGCTTGCTCGACACCACCACTGACATCTACAGCATAAGGGTTTAATTGTTGTATCACTTGGGGCAGATTGGCAGGTGTCAATCCCCCTGCAATGATAAGCGGTTGGCTACACTGTTCAGGGACGAGTTGCCAATTAAATGCTTGACCTGTACCACCTTTTACCCCTTTCACATAAGTGTCAAGTAAGATGGCTTGGGCTTGATAATGCTGTTGTGCGAATGCTTCAACATTGCTGGATTCATGCACCCGTAATGCTTTGATATACGGTCGAGAAAATTGTGTGCAATATTCAGGGCTTTCGTCACCATGAAACTGCAATAAGTCTAAAGGGACGTGATTTAATATATTTTTGACTTCATTTACATCCGCATCGACAAATAAACCAACGCTGGTCACAAAAGCAGGCAAGGCTTGAATAATGCTCTGGGCTTGCTCAATATTAACCGCTCGCGGACTTTTGGCATAAAACACCAAACCAATCGCATCAGCCCCTAAATAGGCGGCATCAATTGCATCTTCTGGGCGGGTAATCCCACAAATTTTGACTCTAGTTCGCATCTTTAAGTTCACACACAATTAACAATTAACAATTATCAATTATCAATT
>JAYQWJ020000506.1:0-10242 GCA_035829175.2 Candidatus Albibeggiatoa psychrophila | reverse complement strand
AAAAATCTTGCGAATAATTAATAAACTCTCTACCAATACATGTTGTTTTTAATGCTGGTCATTAAACAATTGTATGCAAAGAGTATTCCGTTGATATCAATATAGCACGAAGGGCAAGAAAATCAAGATTTTATACTTAACAAAACTAAAAGCAATTACTATTCCACTGTCACCGATTTGGCTAAATTTCTAGGCTGATCTACATCCGTACCCTTAATCAACGCAACGTGATAAGCCAAAAGTTGCAATGGAATCGTGTAAACAAAAGGTGACAAAATATCATCAATTTCACCTAACTCTACAACCTGAATATAATCTGAAGCCTGCATCACAGCTTGATGATTAGCAAATACTAATAAATGACCACCCCGCGCATGAACCTCCTGCAAATTCGATTTTAGCTTTTCCTGTAACGCATCATTTGGCGCGACCGCAATCACAGGCATATCTGCATCCACTAAAGCTAAAGGACCGTGTTTCAACTCACCCGCAGGATAGGCTTCAGCATGAATATAAGAAATCTCTTTTAACTTCAAAGCCCCTTCCATTGCAATCGGATAATGTACCCCGCGTCCTAAAAATAAGGCGTGATGTTTGTCTGCAAATAACTCCGCTAACTGCTTGATTTGTGGATTTAACTTACTGATAACAGACTCAATTAATTGCGGCAAAGATGCCAACGATTTCAAAACGCGATTTTCCAACTCAACTTGCTGATTGTGATAACGCCCCAAAACCAATGTTAATAACAATAAACCCATTAATTGGGTTGTAAATGCCTTGGTTGATGCAACTCCAATTTCAGGCCCTGCATGAGTCATAAATACTAAATCTGTCTCGCGGACAAGCGAACTTTCAGGCACATTACAAATCGCCAAACTCGCGCCAAAACCCAATTTTTTAGCCTCACGCAATGCGGCCAATGTATCAGTGGTTTCCCCCGATTGCGACAAAACAACAACCAAAGTATCAGAATTCGCCAACGGCTGCCGATAACGAAACTCACTGGCAACCTCCACCGTACAAGGCATTCTTGCCAACGATTCTATCCAATAACGCGCCACCATTCCCGCATGATAACTTGTGCCACAAGCAATAATTTGTACCGCTTTAACCTGTTGAAAAATCTCAGCCGCTTTAGTGCCAAATGCCGCTTCAAGCACTTTTTCTTGCCCAATCCGACCCATTAAGGTGTCACGCAAGGCTTGAGGTTGTTCATAAATTTCTTTCAACATGTAATGTCGATATTCACCACGCTCGACCGCATCCAATTGCAATTGACTTTGATATTCCTGACGTTGCACGCTATGACCCGATAAATCAGTAATATCAACACTATCACGCTGTAAACAAACAATATCCCCATCCTCTAAGAAAATCATGCGTTGGGTAACAGGAATTAAAGCCGCCACATCAGAGGCAATAAAATTTTCACCAATCCCCAAACCAATAACCAATGGGCTACCATGTCGTGCGGCGAATAAAGTACTATTGTTTAATGGACTAATCATCGCTAAAGCATAAGAACCCTCAAGCAATGCTAAAGTCTGTTTAAATGCAGATAACAAATCATTGCCAGAACGCAGGAAATAATGAATCTGATGCGCAATAACTTCGGTATCAGTATCTGAGGAAAATTCATAACCACGTTGTTCGAGATTGGCACGCAACGCTATGTGATTTTCAATAATGCCATTATGTACGACAGCGATAGTGTCACGCGAAATATGAGGATGCGCATTTTCTTTACTTGGTTTACCATGAGTCGCCCAACGAGTGTGAGCAATACCTGTAGATGAACACAGTGAGGTTTGATACAGTGCCGATGCTAAACGATCAACCTTGCCTTGAACCCGCTGCCTTTCTAAACAATTGGATTGAAAATCAATAATCGCTACGCCCGCCGAGTCATAGCCTCGATATTCCAAACGCTTCAAACCTTCTAGCAAAATAGGAACGACATCACGTTCTGCAACACCACCGATAATACCGCACATAAACCACTACCCTCAATTACCCATCTAAATGCTAGGCATTGTAACTGATTTTCAGCGTAGACTAATAACCTACCAGCGCACTTATTACGACGAATATCAGCTTAAGAAAAATAGGATTGACATGGCATATTCCCTTGTTAACGATTTGATATTTACCTTTATAACTCAATTTATATGCTTGCAATTTACACTTATAACTATTTAATATCAAAAGATTACATACAAAACCGACCGAATATTAACGATTAAACAAAAATAGCTTAGATGCCTAAATTGCTTCGTGTTATGATTTTGGAGATAAAAAGACTCAAAAAATATTGATGAAAAGCTTTGGTGACAGGAAATCACAACTTATGCTAAAAAAATTATATTCATACAAATACTATTTACTGTCTTGCATCATATTGGAAATGCTAATTATTTTCATGTTGAATTACAATTATCAAATCCAAAAGAACAAACTTGATGAAATACATATTAACAAGCTTAAAACAACCTACCAAGTTGTGGTTAATTCCTATAGCCTTGTTGCTCAAACTATTTTCAATGAATTAATCAATCGTCCTGATATCATTAATATTTTTTCCCAAGCTCATGATACGGATAGCGAAACGCAGAAACAGGTTCGAGAACAACTTTATGATAGTCTTAAAGACAATTATCGACGTTTAAAACAACGTGGGCTAAAGCAATTAGACTTCTATCTTCCTAATGGAGAAAGCTTTTTACGTTTTCATCGTCCGGGGCGATATGGCGATAACTTGCTGCCGATTCGTTATTCTCTGCAACTGGCTAATTTACAAAAAATTCCCGTCCAAGGTTTTGAAGAAGGCACTATTTTTCACGCTTTCCGCTATATTTATCCTTTATTTAATGGCAGCGAATATCTTGGTAGTGTAGAAACAAGTGTCTCTTTTCAAGCAATTAGTGCCGAAATGGAAAGTATTCAACCGCTGTTATATCACTTTATTTTAGACAAAAATGTGGTTTTACATAAAGTGCATGAATCGGAACAAAGTAATTACATTCAAAGTCGTTTAAGTTTTAATTATTTAATAGACAGAGAATATAATAAGAATTTGAGTAAAAAAATCCAAAATAGCCATTTTATCAATAAAGCGGTTTTTCAAAAAATCAATAAAATATTACGCCCACAAATTGAGACCTTACTGAACAAGGGCGATACTTTTGTTAAGACAATTCAGATAAATAAAAGTAATTATGTTATCAGCTTTCTACCGATTAAAAATATTGCTGGCGATTTTACCGCGTATTTAATCTCTTATACTAAAAATGATGAATTCGTTGAATTGAAAACAAGAGTTTATTGGCAACTTGTTATTATTTCACTAATTATTTTCATACTGGTGATGTTTATTTATGAATTACATCGCAGTAGACATATTGTCCAAGAACACCATGAAAAATTACAAAAATCTAATGCAGAGTTAGAACAACGAGTCCGTGAGCGAACTGTTTTACTCGATGGCATTATGGATGTGCAATCGAGATTTATTGTCAACATGGATTCACTGGTCGCATTCGACCGCCTGCTAGACCAATTACTGGCGTTAACATTTAGCGAATATGGCTTTATTGCCGAAACTTTATACAAAAAAGATGGAACGCCTTATTTAAGATTAATTGCGGTAACAAATATTACATGGAATGAAGAAAGTCGTACTTTATATGACAAACTTGAAACAGAAGAAGGCTTGGAGTTTCACAATTTAAATAATCTATTTGGTCAAGTCGCATTGACGGGCAATATTGTTATCTCCAATCAACCCGCAACAGATTCCCGTAGTACGGGCATTCCAGACGGTCATCCACCCGTTAATACGTTTTTAGGGCTGCCTGTTTATCGCGGTTCACAACTGATTGGCGTGATTGGACTTGCGAATAATCCTATAGGCTATAGCGATGAATTAATTCATTATTTACAGCCGATTCTCGCCACTTGCGCCAGCATCATCGAAGCCTATAAAAACTATCAACAGCGTATATACAGCGATACAGCATTACAAAGTAGTGAGGCACATATTCGAGCCATTGTTGAAACTGCACCTGATGGCATTATGACCATTGATGAACACGGTACGGTCGAAATGATGAACCCGCGTCTGAGTGAAATTTTTGGCTATTCCGAAGCTGAAATATTGGGACAAAACATTACGATGTTAATGCCTGAACCCTATAAAAGTCGCCATGATGGATATTTGCAAACCTATCGTGAAACAGGCGAAAAACATACTATTGGCACAATCCGCGAGGCTGAAGGTTTACGCAAAGATGGCACGATGTTTCCACTCGAACTGGCCGTGAATGAATTAATGATTAATAATCAACGTAAATTTGTCGGTGTCATTCGAGACATTACCCAGCGCAAACGCACTGAAGCCATTTTGCATGACGCAGAACAAAAATTAATTCAATCTTTAGAGTTACGTTTACAAGATTTGGCGGAGAATATTCCCGGTATTATTTTCCAATGGTATCAACGTAAAAATGGTGATTCAGGCTTATATTATGTCAGTCCACGTTGTCAGGAATTATATGGTATTAACCAAGCGGCATTTCAGCAAAATTGGCGGAGTTTTCCAGTTCATCCAGAAGATAACGTCGAGTTTGAAACCAGTTTACAACAAGCGGTGCATCAAGTCTCAGAATGGGAATATGAAGGACGTTTATTACTTGAAGGCGACGAAATTAAATGGTTTAAAGGCATTGCCCGCCCAACAGAAACCAGTCGCGAAATTGTATTTAATGGCATTTTTCTCGATATTACCGCTCAAAAACAAGCAGAAGAAAGATTGCATCATAATGAAGAACGATTTGAACTTGCTATGTTGGGTGCAAATGATGGCTTGTGGGATTGGGATTTAAACGATGACACGGTGTATTTTAGCCAACGTTGGAAGCAAATGCTGGGTTATGAAGATGATGAAATAAGCGGCTTGCCACAAGAACTTTATGACCTCGTTCATCCTAATGATTTGAAAATAGTTCAGCATCAAATTGAGCAATATTTATCAAAACAAATTGAACATTATGAGGTCACTTTGCGTTTATTGCATAAAGATGGGCATTATTTGTGGATTTTAACTCGCGGAATTGCGGTTTGGGATGCAGATAAACCTTATCGTTTTGTCGGCACGCACATTGATTTAACCGACCAAAAACATGCAGAACAGACCATTGTCCAAAGTGAAGCAAAATTACAGCAAGCGGTTTATGAGCTGAATCAATTCAAGACTACGCTGGATATGACACTGGATTGCGTATTGATGTTTGAAAGTGATACATTAAGTTTTATCTATGCTAATCAAGGGGCTATTCGTCAATTAGGTTATGAGGAAGAAGAATTTTGGCAAATGACTCCGATAGATTTAGAACCTACAACGGAACTAGATGAATTTCAGCAATTGATTGAACCCTTATTACAAGGTGATTTAGCCGCCTTAACCGTACAACGTTTTTATCAACATAAAGAAGGGCATTGGATTCCATTTGAAGTGTCATTGCAGCATATTCAAATTGATGAAGGTCGCCGACGTTTTGTTGCGATTGCGCGTGATATTCAAGAACGTCTGCAAGCGGAAGAGGAATTACGCAAATTATCCACCGCGATTGAGCAAAGTGCCAGCACCATCGTGATTACAGATTTAGAAGGCAATATTGAATTTGTTAATCCAGCGTTTGAGAAATCAACGGGTTATTCTTATCACGAAGCAGTGGGTAATAATCCGCGCGTCCTAAAATCAGGGATGCAAACTCTTGAAGTCTATCAAGAAATGTGGGATGTGATTAAAAATCGGGGCAAAGTATGGCATGGTGAGCTTGCCAATAAACGTAAGAATGAAGAGATTTATTGGGAGTCTGTCACCATTACACCGATTCGGAATATGGAAGGTGAAATGACACACTTTTTAGCCATCAAAGAAGACATTACGCAGCGTAAACAGACTGAAGCCACCTTGCAGAAGAAAAATGAGGATTTAGCTCAAGCGTTGCAACAATTACAAACCACGCAACAAGAATTAATTTTGTCAGAAAAAATGGCGGCATTAGGTCAATTGGTGGCGGGAGTGGCGCATGAGGTGAATACCCCATTGGGCGCGATTCAGTCTTCAGTACAAAATATTATTGAGTTTTTAAATCAAAATCTGATTACATTGCCTGCTTTTTTCCATGAATTATCCCAATCTCAGCAACAAGATTTATTCTTTGAAATGCTGAAAATTGCCTCACGTGAAGCCCCTATTTTAACCACGCGTGAAAAACGTAAAATTCGCCGTCATTTGAGTCAATTATTAGAAAACCATGAGATTGAAGACACGGTTTCAGTTGCAGATTATTTACTGGATATTGGTATTCACGACAACGTTGAGCCATTTTTATCTATTCTACAATCGATTGATTCGCAAAAAATATTAATCAAACTGTCTCAATTAACCCAGCTCAAAACCAGTGCTAAAACCATCGCCACCGCATCGGATAGGGCTTCTAAAGTTGTATTTGCATTAAAGACTTATGCACGTTATGACCACAGCGGGGAGAAAGTTGAAGCCAGTGTGGTTGATGGGATTGAAACTGTTTTAACCTTGTATCAAAATCAATTAAAGCGTGATACCGAAATCAATCGCCATTACGCAGATAATTTGCCGAAGATTTGGTGTTATCCCGATGAATTAAATCAGATTTGGACTAACTTGATTCATAATGCGTTGCAGGCAATGGAGTATAAAGGCATATTGAATATTAATGCTGAGCCAGAAGGTGATAATCAGGTTCGGGTGTCTATTACCGATACGGGGCATGGCATTCCTGCTGCTATTTTAGACAAGATATTTACGCCATTTTTCACCACCAAACCAGCGGGAGAAGGTAGTGGGCTTGGTTTAGATATTGTGAAGAAAATCATTCAAAAACATGACGGTCATATTAAGGTTAAATCTGTAGAAGGAGAAGGCACAACTTTCTATATTTATTTGCCAATTTTAAGTCAACACAAGGATGAAAATAGCGATGAAACTGAGCCAACTACTTGAACTTGATTTGGCATGTAATCCAGACATTACAGGTTTAACTTTGGACAGTCGTCAAGTGAATGCGGGAGAGGTTTTTTTTGCTTTGGCGGGAACGCAAGTGCATGGTGAGCGTTTTATTCCGATGGCAATTGAAAATGGAGCGGTGGCAGTTTTACGTGAAGCGACTGAATTTAAAGCTTATATTGCCAATGATGTTTGTCATGTCGATGTGCCCAATTTAAGCCAGAGATTAGGAATAATTGCTGCTCATTTTTATGCTAATCCCAGCCAATCGATGCACGTTACAGGGATTACAGGCACAAATGGTAAAACCTCGGTTTCGCATTATATTGCACAATTATTATCAGAGCCTTGCGGTTTATTGGGGACGTTGGGTTATGGGATTTATGGGCAATTACAAGCAGGTCAGCACACAACACCTGATGCGATTCGATTACAAGCCTTATTTGCAGAATTTAAACAGCAAACGATTCAGCAAGTTGTGATGGAAGTGTCTTCTCATGCCTTGGTACAAGGACGGGTGAATGGGATTGAGTTTGATAGCGCGGTATTTACCAATTTAAGCCGTGACCATTTAGATTATCATCAGACCATGCAAGCCTATCAAGCTGCAAAATTAAAGCTATTTCAATGGGATAGTTTAAAAACAGCGATAATTAATCAAGATGACAGCTTAAGCGATACGATTCAACAACATTTAGCCAAAGATGTGCAATGTTTAACTTACAGTCTTAAAAATTCTCAGGCGGACATTTACGCAAACATTTTACAGCAGCATCAACAAGGTTATCATTTACAAATTAAAACGCCTTGGGGTGATGGACAAGTTGAGTTGAATTTATTTGGTCAATTTAATATTAGCAATGTGCTTGCTGCTTTGGCGGTGGCATTAAATCAAGGTGAGGCTTTGGATGAGGTTTTAGCTAAAATAGAAAAATTACAAGCGGTTGCAGGTAGAATGCAATGTATTATTCAAGCGCAACAACCCACGGTGATTATTGATTATGCGCATACGCCTGATGCCTTGGAAAAAGTGTTACAAGCCAGTCGTCAACATTGTGTGGGGCAGTTACATTGTGTATTTGGTTGTGGTGGTGATAGGGATAAAGGTAAACGCCCTCAGATGGGACAGATTGCGCAACAGTTTGCCGACAAAGTCATTATTACTGATGATAATCCGCGTCATGAAGCGTCACAAGCGATTATTGATGATATTTTGCTAGGCTGTCAATTGCCCGATAGTGATTTGCAAGTGATTGCTGACCGTGCCAAAGCAATTCAAATTGCAATAAAACAAGCTCATATTGAAGACATTGTGTTGATTGCAGGTAAAGGACATGAAGATTATCAGCAAGTTGGCGATGATTTTTTGTATTTCAGCGATATAGATGAAGTGAGAAAAGCGTTATAATTATTTTTACTTAAGAGGAGTGCAAAACTTGTTTTGCTCGGGCAGAATAAATTCCACACTCCTAATTTATTAAATTTACTTTCCTAATTATAATTCAGGTAATGTGGTGACATCTTGCAATGAGATTTGTTGAATATCATCATTTGCATTCACTAATGTACCTGTTTGAAAACGCAGACTTGCAATTGTATTGGCTAAACTAAATAAGGCGGAAACATAATCAGCTTGCGCATTAATTAACTTGGTTTCCGTATCCATAATTTGAAATACCACTTCTGTTTTTAAATCATCCGTAATTGAACCTTTAAAACCTAAGAACGATTTTTTATACAAATCTACAGATTCCTTTGCATCTCCAACTTGTTGTAATGAACGTTCCAGTGAACCCACTGACGTATTCAACTGGATTTTGATTTTACGTTTCAACTCATTTAAAGAAATCAAACTGCGCTGATGCCCTGTTTTAGCAGCCAACAAAGCACCTTTCGCCCGATTATTACCTAATGGATATCTAAATGATAAATAAGCGGTTGCGTCAAATCCTTCGGTTCTTTCATGTAAGGCACTAAAATAAGCATCTGTACCACTACCAAAGTCCAACCCATGAGATGCGGCGGTTAAATTTAAATCAACTGAAGGCAGTAAATCTTTACGTGCTTTGGCTAACTTAGTCGTACCAGCTTCATAGTTTAATTCTGCGGCTTTTAAATCCAAACGATTTTGCAAGGCTAACCCAGATAAATAATCTTGCATAAATTGCTTATCAAAACGTTTCGAAACATCAACCCAATTATCGGTGAATTTTTCTTCAGCAAAACCAATTTTACTTGCTTGAGCGGCTGGAATGCCTAAGCTGGTTGCCAAGTTATTACGACTACTATTTAATAATTCTTCGGCTGTGGATAAATTACGTTTTTTATCAGATAAATACGCATGTAAACGCTGTAAATCTGGTTCATATTTACTAGGGGCACTTTGCTTTGAAACCACATCTTCAACTCGATTAATAATTTTTGTAACCCGTTCTTTTGAATCTGTTTGCACTTTCAAATTAACTTGGGCTGCTTTGTAATTCCAATAAGCTTGCACCGTACTTAATAAAGTATTAGAGACAAAATATTCGAAGTTATGTTCAGCGGCTTCACGGGTTAATTGTGCTGCTTTTTCATTTGCTCCAGCGGATACCGTACCTGCACCTTTTAAGAATGGCACTTTTAGCGTGAATTTAACCGCAGCCGTATTAATTGTTCTTGCATTTTCAAAGTCTAATGTAGGGTCCATGTCAGTTAAATAGGGGTCGGTTTTAACCATGTTTACTGAAAAATTGGACACCATACCATTTCTGAATAACTTGGAAATACCCGCAGTGGCTTTAAATAAATCGTGATCTAAACGTGCGCCTGTTGATACTTCTCTTTGATGGGGTTTTTCAAAACGCGGGGAACGTTCTTGACCACCGCCGATTGTTGCATACGTTGTCCAGTCAAATGCGCCTGCTTGGATTTGTTCACCTGCTTTAGAACCATCGACTGCTAGGGTTTGTAATAGGATTTTAGGTGAGTTTTCGACTGTGATTTGCGCAGCATCCATCAAGCTGAGCGAGTCCCCAGACAGTTGCGTTTTTGATTCTGCTATGCCAAGTGTGGGTAATAACAAGAACGTGCTGACAACGACTTGCCACTTGCTTATTTTCCAGTGCATGGGTCTGGTCTCCATTGGGGTTATTATTATGAGTGTTTAGTGAGTTAGTTATTATATTCAAATTTTATAGATTTTGCTCTAC
>JAYQWJ020000505.1:0-7247 GCA_035829175.2 Candidatus Albibeggiatoa psychrophila | reverse complement strand
TCCGAATTATTTAAATAACCAAGCTGTTTATCTATCTAACCACTCTGTGATGGCTGTTGGCACTTGTTTCTGTGCTCTACCACTCACGTAAATACCAATATGTCCGCCTTTAAAAATAACTTCTGTATAATCTTCTGTTCCAATAAAACGTCCTAAAACTTTGGATGCTGATGGAGGTACAAGATGATCGTCAGAAGCGTAAATATTCAGCACGGGCATTGTGATATTTTTTAAATCAACAGGATGTTCACCAATACAGACTTTACCTTTAATCAAATTATTATTCTGAAAAAACTGCTTAATAAATTCTCTAAAGGCCTCACCTGCTTGATCAGGACTGTCAAAAATCCACTTTTCCATTCGTAAAAAATTAGTCGCTGCTTCAGTATCACTAAGGTTATCAAGCATATCCAAATACTTCTGACCTGTGAGCCTAAATGGTTTCATCGATAAAAATGTCCAATTTAGCAATTCACCGGGAATATTGCCCAAAGTGTCAACTAACATATCAATATCTAATTTATTCACCCAATGACTCAGCAAATTATCAGACGTATGAAAATCCACAGGTGTCACCATTGTAATCAAATTCTTGACTCTATTAGGATGAATCGCGCTATAACTTAAGCTCAATGCGCCACCTTGACAAACACCTAATACATTAATTTTTTCAATACCATGTCGTTTACAGACGGCTTTAACACAGCGATGAATATAACCATTAATATAATCAGCTAAGGTCAAATAACGGTCTGCACCATCAGGATAGCCCCAGTCAATTAAATACACATCTTGCCCTTGAGCAAGCATATTCTGAATCAAAGAACGATTAGGCTGTAAATCAAGCATATAAGGTCGATTGACCAGTGCATAAACAATTAACGTAGGCGTAGGATTTGGATTGTTGACAACAGGTTTGTAACGGTACAAAGTCAACTTATCTTCGTGATAAACTGCTTCTTTAGGCGTTGTACCCACTTCAAATTCTTCAATCTGGGTTAATGTTGTCAGCCCTTCTCCAAGTTTCTTTTGGAATTCCAACATATCTTGTATGGCTTGCTCTGGACTGATAAACAAAGGGAACACAGCTTACTCTCCTGTTTTGGATTGTGCGTCAGATGCTTTAGGTGTGGTGCGACGGCGCGGGGTGGTTTTCTTTTTTGGTGCGTTCACTTGGGTTTTTAAAGCTTCCATTTCTGCTCGTAATTGTCCCACTTCACCCTGTACGTTATCAATCCGTTCTTCATATTGTTTGGCTTTTAAAATTCGAGTTTCACGACGTAATTGTTGCAAGCGCAAATGTAAACTATCTAATTCTTTGCGCGTTGGCATATTCATCGAACCCAGCATTTCGTCAACCATGCTGCGTTCATGTTTTTTCCATGCCATCAAGGTATTAACTAAGCGGGCATTGATTTCAGCGTATTCATCCGTACTGACAATTTCTGAATAAGCAATTTCACCACAATCAACCCATAAATTATATAATTGGCGCAAGTTCTCAATTTTCTTATCATCTTCCTGCAATTTGACCGCTTTTTCTTGCATTAAATCGACAGTGCGCATACCAACTTGGCTTAAAATATTATGATATTCTTGATGTGATTTTTGATAAGTCATCCACAAGCGGGTTGATTCTTGTAATTGAGCCTGCCATTCGCGCGTATTGCCAGCACTAGGGGTTGTTGATAGCCAACGTTGAATATTTTCTTGAGTATCTTGGGCAAACTTATTTGGCTTCAGATTTTGGAAAAAGTCATCTGGCAATGATGAAAGACTGCCCATCGCATTTTGCCAACTATCAAGCGGCAGTTCCCAAACGCTTAAACCTTTACGCTGTTCGTTAGTAAAATCTGCAAGTGCCTGTTTTAACTCGTCAAAATATTTTTGCCATAATTGGGGGTCGGCATCATTTGGTGCTTGATGGAATACTTTTAAGAATGTAGTGGCAAAATGGAAAAATTGTTGTCCCTGCGTAATGAATTTCTCCATAACGTCTTTTGCTTCTGGTTTCACTAACGGAGATAGCGTTTTCCAATAAATATCTAAGGTATTGACCCATGGGGATAAACTTGGTTCACGAGCCGCCGCAGCCTTAGCTGTATCTTGCATCGCCTGCTGCGTCATGTTTAAGTAGGTATCCCAATACTGCTGTTGTAATTTCAACCAATCGGGGTTGGTTTCGTCAGTCATAAAAATTTTACCCTATTTGCCTGTGTCGCATCCTATCATGTGTATTATTGCAGTGCAATACATCTTAACTTTTAAGCTTTTATCTACTAATTAACACCCTAAATAGACTTTAAAGTATCCAATAAAATCAATCATTTAAAAAAAGCCCTTGTATTTTTAACTTATTGAAATATATAGTTTTATAAGAAATAGTTTACAATCTTGTTTCTTAATGGATGATAGAGACCTTGTAGCCTGTTAAATTTTTACCGATTCATATTTTATAGCACAAAGGATAGCCATGTTTAAGAAAGATTTTAATTGCTCTGAAAATGGGTCTAAAAGTGCTAAACGATAGAACAAATTATGCTAAACTTGAAAGATTGTTTTGATGAAAATGGGCAGCATTAGCAATGAATGTATTAGTTGTCGGCGGTGGTGGTAGAGAACACGCACTCGCATGGAAAGCAGCACAATCTACACAGGTTGAAAAAGTTTTTGTCGCACCCGGAAATGCAGGCACAGCTTTAGAGGCAAAACTGGAAAATGTTAATTTAAAAGCCAATGATGTGCAGGGTTTGATTAAATTTGCACAAAATAATGCGGTGGAATTAACCATTATTGGTCCTGAAGCTCCTTTAGTGATTGGCATTGTTGATGACTTTCAAAAGGCTGGACTTAAATGTTTTGGTCCGAGTTTGCAAGCGGCTCAATTGGAAGGCTCTAAGACTTTTACCAAAGATTTTCTCATTCGGCACAAGATTCCAACTGCGGCTTATGGTACGTTCACAGACGTTCAAACCGCCTTAGATTATTTACACAAAACATTTGCCGATAAGCAACAAATTGTCATTAAAGCGGATGGTTTGGCTGCGGGTAAAGGTGTTGTGATTACCAATGATATGCAGGAAGCCACAGATACAATTAAAGATATGTTAGAAGCTCGTATTTTTGGTGAGGCTGGGCAACGCATTGTTATTGAAGAATTTTTAGAAGGTGAAGAAGCCAGTTTTATTTGCATGGTTGATGGCGAACACATTCAAGCCTTTGCCAGTTCTCAGGATCATAAACCGCGTGATGAAGGCGATAAAGGGCCTAATACAGGTGGAATGGGCGCATATTCACCAGCTCCTGTTGTAACGCCTGAAATCCATGCGCGGGTGATGAAGGAAATCATTGAACCCACAGTGCAAGGTTTGGCGGCGGAAGGTTATCCTTATATGGGCTTTTTGTATGCGGGCTTAATGATTGATAAGCAAGGAAATCCAAAAGTATTGGAATATAATTGCCGTTTTGGTGATCCTGAAACTCAGCCTATTATGTTGCGTTTGAAATCTGATTTAGTTGAAGCCTGTCTTGCCGCAGTTGATAAACGATTGGATCAAATCACCCTAGAATGGGATGAACGGACTTCATTAGGTGTGGTATTAGTTGCAGGCGGTTATCCTACCAGTTATGCAAAAGGACATGTTATTAATGGCTTATTGGCGGCTGATGGTTTGGATGGCAAGGTTTTTCATGCTGGCACGAATAGACGTGATGGCGAGATTGTGACAGATGGCGGTCGGGTTTTATGTGTCACAGCCTTAGGTGATTCTGTTTCCGAAGCTCAGAAAAAAGCCTATGCAATTGTTTCCAAAATTAATTGGACAAATATGTATTATCGCAAAGATATTGGTTATCGAGCCGTTGCCCGTGAGCAGGAATCATCGTAAAACAAACAAAGCCTAAAAATGAACTTTGGTAATGCGTAAGAAATCTAAGGCTAAAAATCATCAGCGTAGGAGTGCAAGATTTATCTTGCTTGTGCAGCAGTTGATTAACAATCATCTTTTTGATAGGCACATAATTTGCGATATAAAAATAAGCTCATTTCGCCATCAAAGGAGAGAAACATGCACTTTATTATTTTGATATTATTAGGTTTATTTGTAACGGATTTGTCAGCTGCATCAATTCAACAACAACGCGGATTATTTCTACAAGCTCATGATGCTTATAAGCAAAAAGACTTTGAGACTTTTCAGACCCTTTCGCAACAGCTTACCGATTATCCTTTGCATTCTTATCTGAGTTACTTAGATTTAAAACGACGATTCAAATCCGCATCTGAGCAAGAAATGTTGGATTTTGTTAGGCGTTATGGCGATTCTGCCTTAGGCAATAAATTGCGTAAAAAATGGCTATATTTGCTTGTGAAACAACAACGTTGGTCAACCTATTTAAAAGCCTATACGCCGCAAAACGCAACTGCTTTGCAATGTCACCAACTCAATGCTTCAATCCAAACGGGTCATTCTGACCATGATGTCATAGAACAAATCAAAAAATTATGGTTAGTTGATAAATCACAGCCTAAAGCTTGCGACCCTCTTTTTGACTATTTATATTCAAACAACTTAGTTAACGACAAATTACTGTGGAAACGCATTTATTTGGCAATGGAAAGCAACCAAGTGAAATTGGCTCAGTCTTTAGGAAAACGCCTGTCGACAACACAACAAGGCTGGATAGGGTTATGGGCACAAACACATTATAAACCTTTGAGTAAATTAGAGAATTTTAATTATTCCGATGCCAAAATAAGCCGTGATATTATCGTACATGGTTTAAAACGCCTTGCGATGCAGGATTTTCTGTTAGCCATATCTTTATGGGAAAAATTTCAACGCCGTTATGCTTTTTCGGAACAGCAACTAGGTAAGATGCAAGCTGAATTTGCCTTAGCAGGTTTAAAAAAAGATTATGAACATGCGTTTCGTTGGCTCACTGCCGTTGATGAAAATTATGTCACGGAAAAGTTGCATGAAAAACGCTTAGATTTGGCGTTAAAACAACAACATTGGCAAGCTTTGGCGGACTTTATCGAAACCTTACCAGAGACGATGCAAGGTAAATTACAGTGGAAATATTGGTATGCACGCGCTTTGGAGCAGCAAAATCAATCTGCAAAAGCCCGCAAAGTCTATAAAACATTAGCAAAAGAACGTGATTACTATGGTTTTCTTGCGTCTGACCGCATTGGTTCAAATTATCATGTTTATCATAAACCCACCTCTTTTACCCGTAGCCAATGGCAAAAAACTCAGCAAAATCCAAATATCAAACGCGCTTATGAATTTCAACAAGTCGGCATGAAAACCAATTCTCGTCGTGCATGGAATTATGCTGTTAAACAGATGGATGCAAAAGATAAAGCTATCGCTTCGGCATTAGCAAGACATTGGAAATGGTATGATTTAGGTATTTTTACCGCCGCAAAAGCTAAAGCCTATGATGACTTAAATGTGCGTTTTCCCATGCCTTATTTGAAAAATCTAAAAACAGGTGCAAAAACTCAAAATGTCGATTTAGCTTGGGTATACGGTATTGTGCGTCAGGAAAGTGCGTTTGCAAAAAATGCTCACTCTCATGCGGGTGCAATGGGCTTGATGCAATTAATGCCATCGACGGGACGTTTGGTTGCACGTAAAATTGGTTTGCCCTTGCGTAGAACAAAGGAAATCCTTGAATTAGATAATAATATTGCATTGGGTACGGCGTATTTAAGCCAAATGTTAGACAAATTTGATGGTAATTATATGTTAGCGACGGCGGCTTATAATGCAGGACCGGGGCGTGCAGTGCGTTGGGCTAAAGAACGTCAATGTATGCCTGTTGATTTGTGGGTTGAGATGATTCCATTTAACGAAACAAGACGTTATGTGAAGCGAGTCATGTTCTATACCGCTATTTTCGAGTCTCGATTAGGGCGTAAAACCACACCCATGCGTTTGGCTTTAGATGAAAGTGAATGTCGGGTTAAAAATACGCTTTATGTAGAAGAATCTAGCGCGGATAAAAAACAAAAAATATATGTGCGTTAGAAGCCTAAACCTTAAAGATTGGCAGCTTTGATAAATATCGAGACTGCCTGCCTTTAATTTGCAAACAACTTAAAAATTCTATTTATCCCAATGAGTGAGGGTTTTTAATAAACTTTTATCCCCTATCCCTTTGACTTCTAATAATTCATCTATGGTTGAAAAAGGTATAAATGATTCAACATCACGTACCGCAATCAAATTATCAATAAACACTTTATTTGCACCCGTAGCTCTTAATTTACGTTCCAAAACATCGGCGGGTAAGGTGTTCACGGCTTGAATAAAATTATCGATTGAATTAGTCGCAGTATTGACAACAGTTGCTGTCGGTATAATGCCTGCTTCCGCTAAGGTAGAGACTTTTACTAAGGTTTGTTCAACTTGGTTATCGATTTCACCTAATACCTCAAACAAAGAATTAAATTGGCTGCCATTTTGCTCAATAGCTTGCATCAATGAAAAAATATGTACACTAAACTCACTTTTTAGCGCGTCAATATCAGCTTTTGAAACATTATTGTCTGATTCAGATAATTGTGCTAATTGCTCTAGCATCGCATCCAATATGCTGACAATGTCTTGATTAGAAATATCATCATCGCTAGACAACATTTGTAATTGGGATTCGGCAGCATCTAATTGGGTTTCCGATTCGATAAGATAAGCACTGACTTCTGTAAAACTAGCATCTATTTCACGGGCTTTAAGTGCCGCAAAAAATTCCAAATCTCTATCTAAAACAATATATTGTTTATCTTCAATTTGCTCGACAATCAACGGTGATAATAAAATACCCGTATCAAGCAAGGTCTGAGCAACTTCTTCTAGCCATTCTTCCGCAAAATCTTCTCGCTCTAAATTAGACTGAATTTGCTGTAAAGGGAGTTGGATTATTTTCTGCATTATGAAGTCCTACGTTGCCGCTCTACCAAAATATAAGCCTCATTATAAACATCTCGTGGAAAATTTTCGATTTAAAAATACAAATTACTCGCATTGAGCAGGTAAATTCTCAAAAAAATCTTTTTACTAAGGAAATTCATTTGTAATTCCAACAAATTAAAAATAAGTGTTTTTTAAGAAAATATTTGATATATTATCATGAATAGGTGCGTTGTTTTATTCAAAATAAAAAATCTATTCATTTCCACTTTAATTGAATGGTAATTACCTAGCCCAAGTATACCAAAGCCCAATGATTAAGGTTTT
>JAYQWJ020000504.1:0-2432 GCA_035829175.2 Candidatus Albibeggiatoa psychrophila | reverse complement strand
TTGAGTTATCCACAGGCAAGTCAAGTTATCCACAGCCTGTTCAATCCTTTATATTATTCCATAAACCAAGAATTTAATCACCTAAGTCATTCTTTTGAAAAGCTTTTTTATATAAAAAACGGTTTTTTCAAAAATCGCCGCTTATAAAAATCAATAACTTAGCCTGTGGATAAGTCTGTGGATAACTCGGGTTTTCCTGTGGATAACCTGTGGATAACTTTTGTTTTTCTGTGGATAACTTTTTTCGCACCTAAGGCTAGATAAAGTTATCCACAAGTTATCCACAGGTTATCCACAGACTTATCCACAGGCTAACACCATGAATTTAAAATAAAAAACAGAGTTATCCACAGAAAACCGCCTCTACTATAACTATTATATTAAATATATAAAAAACTAATAATAATAATTGTGAAAAATATTTTTACTGAATCGTTCAATTTTGCTTGAGTGTGAATAACTCGAAATAGCCTGTGGACAACTTTGGTTCAAACACAAACCGTGGAAAATTCAAACAGCCTTGTGGATAACTTTGATTTAGGCTGTATACGAACATTGTGGCGCAATTGCGCTAGCTACATACGACGTTTATCTTATTTGTATAGGGGATTTAGGTATTAAGCTTTAAAACAGCTTGTTGCCGCTTAAAACTCGAATTCTATGAAAATGAATATTCATGATTTGATATAAAAACCACTTTTTTATTATTGAAAATACGTCTGACGAGACGTGCCAAAAACGATACAATCAATCAATATCATTAAAGTTAATTTTTAAGATTTAATAATTAATATTACTAAATATAGAATTGGCAATTTGATTTGCAGACAAGGGTTCTTTTTATCCACATAGACTTGACGCACAACGTTGTTAAGGTAAAGTTTCATCTTTTAGAATTACCTATCTAACATTTAAAATACTAACAACAACGTGTCTCCACTATTTCGAGCGAAACACATAACAACAAAATAGGAAAATAGTATGTCTCAAACCAAGATTTTATTAGATGAATCTGAAATTCCAACCCATTGGTATAATGTCGTTGCGGATATGCCTAACCCGCCAGCACCTTATCTTGCACCTGATGGACAACCGATTAAGCCTGAAATGATGGAAGCGATTTTTGCGCCTGATTTAGTTGAACAAGAAGTCTCAACAGAACGCTGGATTAAAATTCCTGATGAAGTGCGCGAAGCCTACCGTTTATGGCGACCCGCTCCTTTATACCGTGCGCATCGATTGGAAGAATATTTAGGTACGCCCGCAAAAATCTATTTTAAATATGAAGGGGGGAGTCCCGCAGGTTCACATAAACCAAATTCTGCCATTGCCCAAGTTTATTATAATAAAAAAGCAGGCATCAGACGTTTAACCACCGAGACGGGCGCAGGTCAATGGGGATCATCTCTCGCAATGGCAAGCAGCTTTATGGGTGATATGGAAGTGCGGGTTTATATGGTCAAAGTCAGTTATGAACAAAAACCATTCCGTCGTTCTATGATGCAAACATGGGGTGCAGAAGTGCTCGCCAGCCCAAGCAATTTAACCCAAGCAGGTCGGCATATTTTATCAGAGCATCCCGATTCTCCCGGCTCATTGGGCATTGCTATTTCTGAAGCGGTGGAAGAAGCGGCTTCACGCAAAGATACCAATTACACCTTGGGTTCAGTGCTAAATCATGTGCTCTTGCATCAGACAGTCATTGGTTTAGAAACGAAAAAGCAGTTAGAAAAAGTGGGGGATTATCCCGATATTATTTTTGCACCTTGTGGTGGTGGCTCGAATGTTGGCGGAATGATGTTCCCATTCTTAGCGGATAAAGCGGCGGGTAAAGATATTCGTTTGGTTGCGGTTGAACCTTCGTCTTGCCCAACTTTAACCCGTGGTCATTATGCTTATGATTATGGTGACTCGGAAGGCTTAACGCCGTTAATGAAGATGTATACGTTGGGACATAATTTTATGCCACCGAGTATTCATGCAGGTGGGTTGCGCTATCACGGTAATTCTGCATTAATTTCGCAACTTTACCAAGAAGGCATTTTAGAAGCGATTAGTGTGTCTCAAGTGGCAACATTTGAGGCAGGCGTTTTGTTTGCAAAAACGATGGGGATTATGCCAGCACCAGAATCAAACCATGCTATTAGAGCTGCAATTGATGAAGCTGTACGCTGTAAAGAAGTGGGTGAGGCGAAAACTATTTTATTCACTTTATCAGGACATGGACATTTTGATATGGCAGCTTACGATAAATATTTGAGTAATGAGTTAAAAGACCAAGATTATCCCACAGAAGCATTGGCAGACGCTTTGAATCATTTGCCTAAAATTTAAAAGGTTTACAAGAGTTTATTTTAAGCTGAGTTTGATGTAATAATACTTCGGGCAGTTTTTGGGAATTATTAAATATTTCAATAAGTTACAAATATAAG
>JAYQWJ020000503.1:0-1909 GCA_035829175.2 Candidatus Albibeggiatoa psychrophila | reverse complement strand
AAACGCCCGTAGTAGCCAATACGCATTCATTCAAGATACTTGGGATATTTCTGAACAATGGCAATTAACGACAGGTTTACGCTATGATCATTATTCAGATTTTGGTAATACGGTTAATCCGCGCCTTGCTTTAGTTTGGAAACCAAATGAAGCTTGGACAGCTAAATTGTTATATGGTCGTGCTTTCCGCGCACCTGCATTTTTTGAATTATATAATCAAAATAATCCAGTTGCATTGGGAAATCCTAGCCTAATCCCTGAAACAATTGAAACCACTGAATTAGCATTTAATTACCATGTCACGAAAAACTTCAATTTAGGAATTAACTTGTTTCAGTATAAATTGACTGATGCAATTCGCTTTATACCTGATAATCAAGGTAATGGACAAGCACAAAACTTTGGTAATCAAGAAGGTGATGGCTTTGAATTAGAGGCAGAATGGAAAGTCAGCGATAAATTTAGATTAGTTGGTAATTATGCTTTTCAAAACTCTACTGATAATACAGGAAAGCAAGTTGCAAATGCACCTAGAAGCCAAGCTTATGTTAGAACCGATTGGCAATTTATACCTAAATGGCATGTAAATACACAAGTTAATTGGGTTGGGGAAAGAGCTAGAACAATTGGTGATTCAAGACCTCCTGTAGATGGTTATACAATGGTTGATTTAACTTTATATGGGAAGTTAAAGAACAGTTTGTCCATCAAGGCATCTATACGTAATTTATTAGATAGCAATGCTTATGAACCTAGTTTAGGTCCTAATTATAGTATTCCTTATGACTTGCCATTGGCTGGTAGAAATTATTATTTAGAACTTTCCTATCAATTCTAAAACAGCGTTTTCTGTCAAAAAATACCTGCATTTGTCATTAATTGATTTATTAAAATGATAAATGTAGGTAGTATATTCTCTTAGGTTTTGAACTAATTTAGGATGAAATATGAAAGAGTCTCAGGCAAGTCAAACGGCTTACATTGTAGCTCGTGGTGTTTTAAGTACAATAAAAAATCCTGAGTTTTTAAAGCTTGTGGACAATAATTGGGCAACAGCTTACACAGAAATATTATCTCTATCTTCAGGAGGACAAAAATATCTGCAACAATTGGACAGTTCTGTACATAAAAAAGTTCAATCACTTTTGGAATGGGCTATATTACCTAGTGTTAGTTTGCATTATGTACTTAGAAAAAAATATATTGAAGAATATTGTCGGCGGCTAATAGATCAAAAATTGATTACTCAAGTTGTAAATTTAGGCGCGGGATTTGATACCTTAGCTTATCGCTTAAGCAGTGAATATCCTCAAATTAATTTTATTGAAATTGATTACCCAGCCACACAACAAGAAAAACTTTTGGCACTACAAAATCATCGCCAATTTAATAAAAATCTCCATTTACTACCCGTTGATTTTACGCATCAAAACCTTGAATCAGAATTGAGCCAATTTCAAGCATTTGATACAAACGAGGCAACTTTGTTTATTAGCGAAGGAGTCATTATGTATCTGAAAGAGACAGAAGCAATCAGCTTGTTCAATACACTAAAAACAGTGACTAAAAACAAAGTGTTTTTTATATTTACTGCTGCTTCTCCAACTGTCGAACATGGGCTTCGTGGTTTTTTACTTAAGCAATATTTGAAATCTAAAAACGAACCTTTTTTATGGTTACAAACACCAAATGAATTGAAGTCCTTTCTAACTACACAAAACTATATGCTACAAGATGTCATAAATGCTCAATACTTTAAAAAGCATTATTTACCTTTATACCAAGGTTATTTGCAGCAAAATGAATATATTGCAATTACAGAAAATATTGAGAAAGACACTTAATTTTCATTGCCAAACCAATAACGTTTACGCTCAAAAGGGTATGTTGGCAATGGTATGCGTAGACG
>JAYQWJ020000502.1:0-2502 GCA_035829175.2 Candidatus Albibeggiatoa psychrophila | reverse complement strand
ATTGCAGATAAAAAAGCTTGTTCACGGGCAATTTGTGATTGTTGAAGTTTTTGATTTTTTTTAACAAATGAAATAATGCTGAAGACGAAAATGCCAATGAGTCCAAAAAATAACATAACGGCTGGATTCATAATTTGTCCTTTGGATTTGCTGGTTTGGGAACAGGGATATTATTTGATAATGGGTGTTATAGCGTGAAAATTAAAGTTTAACAATATTTCGGCGTTTTTTACAAAATTCATAAGCACAATATATGCTGAAAAGCAGACTCTTTGCTAAAATTAATTTAGATTTCTATAATGGAATATTAGTATATTTTGATGTTTATAAAGTTGGCTTATAATCTCATAAATGAATGTAATTGATATGAAATATTTGTTACAATTATTTGCTTTAGCTTTTCATTCTTTCTTACAACCAATATAACAATAATCTAAAAATTTACCACTTTCTTAAAATAGATTTTTAGTAGTCACCTTGACGTGATGAGAGGAAAAAATGGTTTATCAAATTTATAATCGTTTGGAGGAGGCGTTTATTGCGATGCTATTAGCGGGCATGACGCTGATTACTTTTACTAATGTTGTGATTCGGTATTTTTTAAATAACAAAGGTTTATGGGAATCTGGATTGGGTCAAACCTTAATTGGCTGGTTTCCAGTATTAGATAGTATTATTTATAAAGTTAATATGGTTTGGGCTTTAGAATTAACCAGTTACATGTTTGCATGGATGATTTTGTTTGGAATGTCTTATGGTGTGCGAATTGGGGCACATATTGGCATTGATGCGTTTACCCGTTTGCTTCCTAAAGGTTGGCAGCGTGGATTTGCCATTTTAGCCATTTTCTTCTGTTTGACTTATTGTGTGGTTTTATTTATCGGAAGTTATGAATATGTACAAAAAATGTATATGACCCACATTGAAGTGGAAGATTTGCCTATTGAAAAATGGATGGTTTATTTGATTCTGCCGCTAGGTTTGACCTTATTATTTGTACGATTTTTACAAGTATTATGGAAATTAATTCTAGGCTTAGAAGTAAGCATGTTGGCTGATGAAGCTAAAGAAGCTATTGAAGAGCATAACAAATAAGGCAGGACATTATGACTATTGCATTTTTATTCGGTTTACTATTTTTTCTACTTTTGATCGGTGTACCTGTTGCGATTGCGCTGGGTTTATCTAGCGTCTTGACCATTTTATTTTTCTCGGATGATTCATTAGCCTCTCTATCGCTTAAGCTATTTCAAGGTATGGAACATGCCACCTTGCTTGCGATTCCATTTTTCATTTTATCCTCAGCTTTCCTTTCTACAGGCGGGGTTGCACAAAGATTAATTCGATTTGCAGTGGCTTGTGTCGGCTCTATTCGTGGCGGTATGGCAATGGCTTCGGTTTTGGCCTGTATGTTATTTGCCGCCGTATCGGGTTCATCGCCAGCAACGGTTGTGGCAATTGGCTCAATTGTGATTGCAGGCATGGTCAGTACGGGTTATAGCCAAAGTTTTGCAGCGGGTGTCGTTTCTAGTGCGGGCACATTGGGCATTTTGATTCCGCCTTCTATTGTGATGGTTGTTTATGCAGCAATTACAGAAGTGTCTGTCGGACGGATGTTTATGGCGGGTGTGATTCCGGGGTTTTTAGCGGGTTTGATGTTAATGGGCGGAATTTACTTTTTTGCGCGTAAACACAATTTGCCTAAAATGCAGCCTGCCAGTTCCAAAGAAGTCCTCAGCGCAGGTATAGATGCAAGTTGGGGATTGTTATTGATTTTTATTGTATTAGGTGGGATTTATGGCGGGATTTTTACCCCAACGGAAGCCGCTGCCGTCGCTGCTGTTTATGCGTTTATCATTGCTATATTCGTTTATCGTGATTTAGGGTTCAAAGATGTACCAAAAGTCTTAACTGATTCGGGTAAAGTCACGATTATGCTGATGTTTATTATTTCTAATGCGATGATGTTTGGACATGTTTTAACCACTGAGCAAATCCCACAACAATTGGCTGAAATGATTACGAGCTGGGGTATGGCCCCGTGGATGTTTTTGATTGTAGTCAATGTGTTATTGCTGATTGGTGGTAGTTTTATGGAACCTTCAGGTTTACTGCTGATTGTTGCCCCGATTCTATTCCCTATTGCAATGGAGCTTGGCATTGACCCAATTCATTTAGGTATCATCATGGTGGTGAATATGGAGGTGGGCATGATTACGCCGCCTGTTGGTCTGAATCTATTTGTGATTGTCGGCATTACCGATATGAGCATTATGGAAGTGGTCACAGCAGTATTGCCTTGGTTATTGATATTGCTTGGTTTCTTGTTCGTAATTACGTACTTTCCACAAATTAGTTTGTTCTTACCGAACTTAATGTATGGGCCTCAAACGTAAGTTTTGATTTGAGAAACTCAGCATTTTTAACCAGATGTTGGGTTTTCTCGTTCCTACGCTCTGAGACTGTAAAAGAACTCGGTTTTTTTGATTGCGGATAAAATTA
>JAYQWJ020000501.1:0-2253 GCA_035829175.2 Candidatus Albibeggiatoa psychrophila | reverse complement strand
AAAGTCGGTTTAATTACCATCAGATTTAGGCGTTGATTGTAATATTGAGATGACTGGCAACCATTCCGTATGAACAATGATTTTGTTGTAAATGAAGTATTGAGCTTGTGGTAGTGACCTAGCCGTCAAAAGCTCATTATTTAACAATGTAGGCGTGCAAAACCAATTTTTCCAGTAAACCTTTATCATAAATCATGTTGAAATCATTGATATTACTGGTTCTGAATAAGCTAAATCTGAATGTCACCAATCATATCATATAACGGGCCTAAAACTGACATCATAATCCAGCCCAACAATAAACCCATAATCACGGTCATTGTAGGTTCAATCATCGCTTGGATTTTATCAATTCCTTCTCTTACTTCTCGATCATAGAAATAACTGACATTTGATAATGATTTATCCAATTCCCCCGTCGCTTCACCAATTTTCACCATGCGCAAAACCAAAGGTGGAAATAAACGCACTCGTTTGAAACTTTCAGTAATGCCAATCCCATCTGCAATTTGGTCAATCACCTGTTGCAATGCGGCCTCAATCACTAAGTTATTCGCCATTTTTTTACTTAAGCGCAAACTCTCCAACACTGTAATGCCTGAACCATATAATAATGCGAAAAATGTAGCAAAGCGGGCTAAAATGATTTTTTCTAAAATCGGCCCTATAACCCAAGCTTTTAACTTTATTCTGTCAAAGATAAATCGAACTTTAAAGCTGAAATGTAACAATAATTTTAACAAGGCGACAACCAAAAACGGTGTGCCTAAAATGACATACCAGTAATTGACAAAGAAATCAGAAATCAAAACTAACATCTTAGTATGAGTGGGTAATTCCACATCCATTGATTCAAAAAAGCCAATTAATTCAGGAACTAAATACACCATCATAAAAAAAGTCACTCCAAAAATCGCAGCAGCCATAAATGCGGGATACATTAGTAGTTTCTTGGTTTTGGAGACCAGTTCATCATGCCATTTTAAAGTTTCGCTCAAATGTGCAAACACAATACTTAATTTACCACTTTGTTCACCCGCGAGCACCAAACTCATCATGACTTGGTTGAAGACATCGGGATAATGTTCCATCGCTTCGGATAGATTTTCACCGCCTTGAATATGTTCAATCAGACTTGATGTGACTTCCCGAAATCGAGATTGAGGCAAAGTATCACGTAAATCTTCCAGACATTCAACAATCGGCACACCCGCATGAATCAATTGTTCCATGTGAAAACAAAAGGTTATCAATTCTTGCCGAGTGACTTTGCCAACGGTTTTAAAGCGTAATTTGCGGGCTTTATAGTGGATCAAATCTAAGCCCATACGTTCTAAACGGGACTCTAAATCATTGATATTATTTGCAGCCACTTGTCCTTGAATCAAACGCCCACGACTGTCCATTGCCTTGTAATAATATTGTTGAGACATGAATAACACGCCATTTCTGGGTAGATTTTAATAGTATAACCTACTCTTCTGAGTTGTTTATTCCTTGAAGCATTAAAACGATGATTATTTTCATTTCCTCTCCCACAACAAAGCTATTGTGGATACATATCTTTTACGATTTTGCTTGCATCCACATCCCAAGATAAATGGGTATCTGTAACTTTTTTAGCAATAACCGCAGAACCCAAATAAGCAGGTTGTTTTTCTAACCCCATTACAACATTATGAGCATAATACGGTACGATAGATACGGGTTCGCCTAAAGCTGTTTCAACAATTTCAAATCCAGTATATTCATTAAACAACGCACGCCAAGCTTGATCTGAAAATCGCCAAAAATCCCAAGGTGTATCATGCAAAGGCCAAGTATGAGGGGCTGCAATCATGACTTGACCACCCGTTTTTAGTACTTTATTCATTTCCAACACCACTTTCCACGGCATAATGAGATGCTCAAATACCGACATGCTAAAAATAGCATCATAAGTATTGGGTTTGACATATTGGCTAAGTTGGTGTGCATCGCCTGTAATATCAACATTTGGACCTTGTAAAATATCGAAACCTGTATATTTCACTTGTTTGGGCATTAATTCTCGACGAGTCACACCTGAACGCGCTCGCGCACCCAGTTCAACCACTTGTGAATTTTCGGGTAAGTCATGCAGCCCTTTGAAAAAGCGATGTTGTAAATGATGATAAGGATCACTGGCTAAAAGAGAATGAGCGTGAAAACGATCTAAGTGAATTTTCTTATTGTTGGATAAAGAGACTGTCAATTGTAATTTATCAAGTATCA
>JAYQWJ020000500.1:0-4801 GCA_035829175.2 Candidatus Albibeggiatoa psychrophila | reverse complement strand
AAGCAATGAAACATTGTCTGACAAGTCTATTATGTGCGTTTAGGTGGGCTGTAACGTGTCCACACCGTAAGCGTTTAAGTTCAGAGCAGCATTGAAATCAGAACCTACTTATCCTTCCCCATTTCCATTCAAATATTGCAAACTATTACTTTAATTTCAATAAATTTCTTTTTGTTCTTTTCTTAAAAATTATTGATATAAGTAGAAATTCTAATGTTTTAATGTAAAATTAAAGCTATTGTTATTATAACATTTAGGATTTCAATGAAAAAGCCTTTTTTATTAACCTTAATATTTTTGATGTATAACATCTTGTTTATACCGTACTCTTATGCACAATGTACTGATTCTCAAGCCAATATTGCCTATCAAGCGCATGTGGCAGATAGTGGTTGGAATGAGGAGGTGTGTGAGTATGGCATTGTAGGAAGTGCCACTAGTGGGCAACAAATGGAAGCGGTTATTATTAACTTACTATCGCCACTTACTGAATCATGTGGACTACGTTACCAAGCACATGTTGCTGAAAAGGGTTGGCTAGATTGGGTTGCCATGGGTGAACAAGCTGGTACAACAGAAGAGTCTCGACGTATGGAAGCAGTCAAAATCGAACTCACGCAATGCTCCAATATTGATGTGATTTATAGAGCTTATGTGAATGGTCATTGGCAAAATTGGGTTAGAAATGGAAGTATTGCGGGAACAACAAGTCAATCATTACCCATGGAAGCGTTGCAAATTAAAATTCAAAATCCTGCAACAGATGAAATTTGTGATGCCGATACTTGTAAATATCCTCTATATTTTAGTCGTTCTGGATTTTATGTCGCCAGTGCGCAACTGCCTGATTCAGAATCAGAAGGTTTTTGGGGTATGACTATAGCTGATTCTTCCACTAGTACTTTTGATAGTATCACCTCAGGAGGCATCAATATTGGTGCAGTTTTAAAAGAAAATGGAGACGCTCCGGGATATATGGCATTTAATATATCTGAGTCCATTGGTGTTGCTGAGAAAATTAGTTTGACTCCATACGAATATTCTGGCAGTGATGCACAATTAACAGTGTCATTACTCAAACAAGAAATCGATGGTCAACGCAGTCAAGTTATTACCCCAATCGTTTTAGCATCGGGCGAGACAATGTATAGCCCTACTTTAGACCCCGGATTTTATGTTGCTGAGGTGTATAGTCAACCAAATTCTCCACGCGGACGCTTTGGTATCAATATTAGTGCTCAATATATTGCAGGTGGTATTAATCTGGGTGGTTGGCTTGATCATTCAACAGGTGGGACTGGTGAGGGATTTGTCGGTTTTAACCTTAACCAAGCTAGAATAATTTCTATTTGGCAACTGTATGGGCAAAACTATGGCACAGTGGGTTCAGGAAAACCTGGGCTTAAAATCTATTATCAAAAGGAGGATGGTAGCCGTCTGCTGTATTATCCTGCTAAAAAATTAGCTGAATTTGGAACGGGAACAATTCAAAAAGTTTCAACTGATAGTCAGGGTCTCAGTACTTACTTTGAACCTGATTTTGAGCTTAATAATTATAATCTAGTGAGAAACAGCGATAATTCCAACCCAGTAATTAGTGATAACGGGCGTTATGTAGTATTTGTTTCCAATGCAACTAATTTAACCGATCAAACATTAAATAACTATCCGAATGTATTTGTTAAAGACTTACAAACTCAAGCAGTTGAACTGATTTCTGTAAATAGTGATGGTATATCTATACCTAGCGATATTTATTCTAGCCTTGCGATCAGTGCTGATGGACGTTTTGTTACTTTTGTTAATGATATATCGCCCGAGCACTATGGTGATTTTCAAATTTTTTTACGTGATAGAGAAGCTCAAACAACGCTTGAAATGGAAAATGGTTATGGAGGTTCAAGTATCAGTGCTGATGGAAATTACTTGGTTTTTACTGGATATTGGGATGCTAAATTTAGCGATAGTCCAACCCCTACTTCATTAATCTATCTCTATGAACGTGAAACAGGCAATTTACAAGCTATTCCAACTGAAGGCTCTATTTCTTACCCACGTATTAGTGGTGATGGAAATTGGATTGTTTATAAAACTTATATTCCGCCGCAAACTGATCGTTTTATGCTATATAACCGAATCACAGGTGAGCAGAAAATTATTGTTGATAAAGGTCTAGGGCAGTATGGCGTTATCTCTGATGCGCCGATTCAGATTTATGGTGCTCGTATCAGTGCAAATGGACAATATGTGGTTTTTCTTTCAAGCGCGAGTTTAGTAGCAGACGATACAAATGAAACAGTAGATGTCTATCTTTATAATCGCATCAATGATACTTTCAAACGCTTATCACATCATGCTGACGGTAGTCAAACAGTTCATATCTCCAATTCTAAATTAGATATAAGCAGTGATGGGCAGTGGGTCAGTTATCAAGCTACTCAGCCTATACGGCCTAATGCCATCTCTCTTGCTAAGTTGTATTTATACAATGTTCAAACAGAGCAGACTGTAGAGATTAAGCATAATAAGTTAGCAGCGGATAATGATTTTTATTTCAGACCACCTTTTGGAGAACTCTCATTAAGTAGTGATGGTTTGCGTTTAGCTTATGAATATGATGGGCAAATCTATGTGTATACCAGAGACCAATAAATTAGACTAACCCATTAAGATTCTTACCAACGATTTTCATATTGCTGGTAAGAATTTTAAAAGCTTATTTGCTGGTTATGCGATACGTAGTGCTTATCATAGATAGATAGGATGAATTCTAATTTGGGTGGGGTAATGATATAAATAAGGATAGTTTATAGGTAGTTTTTAAAGCCAACAAATCAATGGTTTGCCGACTTTAAAATTTAATCGAAACTAAAAAATATTAAAAAAGTGTTTGACAACTAAAACTTAATACGGTATCTTGCTATTCAAGTTGTTGCAGTGCACAATAAAACAGTGAAAGCACGAATACACATAGAGAAGACAGATTTTTTTAGAGGTTTATCACATCACCTAATTATTGGCTGATAACCTTTTTTTGTAGTACAGATTTTACCATCTCCTCCATCCTCCTTTGGTGGTTTGGCGCGATATGAAAAAACATCGCGCCCTTTTTTAAAACTTCCCCCATTGTAGACCTAAAAATCTAAATATCAAGTCATTAATTTACTATTAAATCCATACACAAAATCCAACTCTAATTATGTTAAGGTTTATAGTGCATAAAATGTCAGCCAGCTCTGATGTGATGCCGTTAACAGACTTAGACAATGCTTTTTTTAGTCATTCAAAATACTTTTGTCCTTGCACAGAAATAATACTAAAATACGCCAAATCACGTTATTCATTACAATTTACAATCCTAATAACTTAAACACTGTGATTTCCTGATTTTTTACGATATTGAAGGAATATTATGTCAGCATTATTCTCACCTTTTAGTTTAAAAGACACCCAATTACGCAACCGTATCGCAATACCGCCCATGTGCCAATACAGTGCAGTGGATGGTTTTACAAATGAATGGCATCAAGCGCATTACACTAATCTTGCTCGTGGTGGTGCGGGCTTGATTATTATTGAAGCAACTGCCGTATCGCCTGAAGGACGCATTAGCCCAGCATGTTTAGGTTTATGGGATGACAAACATATTGAAGGCTTAGCAAAAATTGCTGCCAGTATTAAAGCCGCAGGCGCAGTACCGGGGATTCAAATTGCTCACGCAGGACGTAAAGCCAGTGCCAACCGTCCTTGGGAAGGTGATGATCATATTTCAGCTGATGATTCACGCAGTTGGGAAACTATTGCACCTTCTGCTGTTGCTTATGGTGAAAATTTACCAAGAGTCCCTAAAGCCATGACAATAGAAGATATTCAACGTGTCACTGCTGATTTTGCGGCAGCAACACGTCGTGCTCATGATGCAGGATTTGAATGGTTGGAATTACACTTTGCTCATGGTTATTTAGCTCAAAGTTTTTATTCTCCACATGCAAATCAACGTAATGACCAATATGGTGGTGATTTAGCGGGGCGCAGCCGATTTATGCTGGAAACCCTAGCCGCAGTTAAAAAAGAATGGTCTGAAAATTTACCCTTAACCATCCGTTTCGGTGTGATTGAATATGATGGCAATGATGAGCAAATGTTGGCGGAATCTATTGAGGTTATTAAGGCTTTTCGAGAAGGTGGCACTGATTTAATCAGCGTGAGTATCGGTTTTAATACGCCAGAAGCCAATATTCCTTGGGGTCCTGCGTTTTTAGCTCCAATTGCAGAACGGATTAAAAAAGAAGCACAAATTCCCGTTGCAACTGCTTGGGGTGTAGATCAACCTGAACTTGCTAATAATACTGTACAAAATGGACAACTCGATTTAGTGATGATTGGTCGAGCACATCTTGCTAATCCTAATTGGAGTTATCACGCAGGATTAGTTTTGGGTGAAGATAAAGCCGCTTGGGTATTGCCAGCACCTTATGCTCATTGGTTAGAGCGTTACCGACCTGCTAGTACAAAATAATTTTGATAACATAAGAGCAACTTGTTGTCCAACTTAGAGGATGGCATTTTTGCGCTTCGCTTAATGCAATACTGTGGACGATTTTTTAAATTACCAAATATTTCAATAAGTTAAAAACCTCAGAGAAAAATATTGATGCAATTGAGAGATTGTTAGATAAAGCATTATAAATTAACCACTTTCTAAAAACGAACCTGCCAAAGCTTATTTAAGGCTAAAGCAGGTTTTTTTATATCAATCCCGCGTATCTTTAAATGTCCGATGTCCGTTGATGATAGTGCT